>CAZDIF010000059.1:0-9891 GCA_964505365.1 uncultured Actinomycetota bacterium | reverse complement strand
CCAGCCTCACCGGCTACGGGGTCCAGAAGAACAAGGCCGTCGTCGGGGCCAACGCGTTCGCGCACGAGTCCGGCATCCACCAGCACGGCGTGCTGCAGGACCGGCTGACCTACGAGATCATGAAGTCCGAGGAGGTCGGCGCCGACGGCTCGCAGATCGTGCTGGGCAAGCACTCTGGCCGGCACGCGTTCAAGCAGGCCGTCGCCGACCTCGGCTTCGACCTCGACGACGCCGAGATGCAGGCCGCGTTCGTGCGCTTCAAGTCGCTGGCCGACCGCAAGGGCGTCGTCGGCCCCGAGGACCTGCGGGCGATCATCATCGCCGAGACCCACGAGGTCGCCGACGACGAGTACGAGTTCGTGATGCTGGCGACCCGCGGCGGGACCTCGGTCGAGCCGCACGCCCGCGTCGAGGTCCGCCTGAAGTCCGAGGACCGGGTGGCGACCGCCGAGGCGACCGGCGACGGCATGGTCGACGCCGCCTGCGAGGCGATCCGCACCGCGGTCGGGCGCGAGCAGGTGCGCCTGACCTCGTTCCAGGTGTCGGCCGTCGGCGAGGGCATCGACGCCCTCGGCGAGGTCACCGTGACCATCGAGGTCGAGGACGGCGCGCGCTTCACGGGGCGCGGTGTCAGCACGGACATCGTCGAGGCCAGCGCGAAGGCATACGTTGATGCGCTGAACCGGTCGCGCCGACTCACCCACCGCACCAGCGAGTTCGCACCATGACCGGGACTGCCAGCACCACCACCGCACGACGACCAAGGACGACGACCGTGGGGACCATCAGGGTCAACGTGCCGCCCGACCACACGCCGGAGGAGGAGGAGGCCCTCGTCGCCGCCGTCGCGGCCGCGTACGAGGAGTCCCACGGCGTGCAGGACGTGAAGATCGAGGTCGAGCGGCCCGAGGAGGTCGACTACACCCGCGTGTCCCAGCGCGCCAACCAGCGCTGGAACCGCTGACGGCCGACCACGCCTGCCGCCGACGCCGCGGTTGCTGCGGACATTTCGACGCCCGGTTGGCGTCATGTCCGCAGCAACGGGGCGGGTGGCGCGTCCGCGTCGCCGCGTCGACGTCGTGTAAGGGTTGAAGCGGATCGTGACCAGTACGTACTGTCGATCGTGGTCCGGCTGACCGAAGGAACCGCCATGGCCGAGCGGCCACGCACCATCGTCGACAAGATCTGGGACCGCCACGTCCTGCCCGGGGACCCCGACCTGCTGTACGTGGACCTGCACCTGGTCCACGAGGTCACCTCGCCGCAGGCGTTCGAGTCGCTGCGGATGGCCGGTCGGGAGGTCCGGCGGCCGGACCTGACCCTGGCCACGATGGACCACAACGTCCCGACCGACCCGGACCAGGTGTCGGGGAGGCTGCCGCTGGCCGACGAGATGTCGGCGAAGCAGATGCAGGCGCTGCAGGACAACTGCGACCAGTTCGGCATCCGCCTGTTCCCGATGGGGTCGCGCAACCAGGGCATCGTCCACATCATCGGCCCGGAGCTCGGCGTCACCCAGCCCGGGTCCGTGATCGTGTGCGGCGACTCGCACACCGCCACGCACGGCGCCTTCGGTGCGCTGGCCTTCGGCATCGGCACGTCCGAGGTCGAGCACGTGCTCGCGACCCAGACGCTGCCGCAGTCGAGGCCGAAGAGCCTGGCCGTGGAGATCAACGGCTCCCGCCCGGTCGGGACGACCGCCAAGGACCTGATCCTGTTCGTGCTGAACCACCTCGGCACCGCTGGCGGTACCGGGTACGTCATCGAGTACCGGGGGCAGGCCATCCGCGAGCTCTCGATGGAGGAGCGGATGACCGTCTGCAACATGTCGATCGAGGGCGGTGCCCGCGCCGGCCTGATCGCCCCGGACGAGACCACCTTTGCCTACCTCAAGGACCGCCCGTGGGCGCCGAAGGGGGCCGACTGGGACGCGGCGATGGCCGCCTGGCGCGAGCTGCCCACCGACGAGGGCGCCGAGTTCGACGCCGTGCTGCGGCTCGACGCCGCCGACATCGTCCCCTACGTCACCTGGGGCACCACGCCAGCCATGTCGGTGCCCGTCTCCGGCACCGTCCCCCGCGTCGAGGACGCCGAGGACGAGGCGACCGCTCGCCAGTACACCCGCTCCCTGGACTACATGGGCCTGCAGGGTGGCGAGGCCATCACCGACATCCCGATCGACACCGTCTTCATCGGTTCGTGCACCAACGGCCGCCTGTCCGACCTTCGCGAGGTCGCCGAGGTGGCTCGCGGCCACCGCGTCGCCGACGGGGTCCGCGCGATGATCGTGCCCGGCTCCGGGCTGGTGAAGGAGGCCGCCGAGGCCGAGGGCCTGCACGAGGTGCTGATCGAGGCCGGCTTCGAGTGGCGCGCACCGGGTTGCTCGATGTGCCTCGGCATGAACCCCGACCAGCTCGCCCCGGGGGAGCGGGCCGCGTCCACGTCGAACCGCAACTTCGAGGGCCGCCAGGGCTTCCGCGGCCGCACCCACCTGGTCAGCCCCGCCATGGCCGCGGCCGCGGCGATCACCGGCCACTTCGTCGACGTGAGGGAGTTGAACTGATGGAGCCCATCAGCACCGTCGCCGGGACTGTCTGCCCGATCGACGCCAACGACGTCGACACCGACCAGATCATCCCGAAGCAGTTCCTCAAGCGCATCGAGCGCAGCGGGTTCGGCCCGTACGCCTTCTACGAGTGGCGCTACGACGAGGACGGCACGCCGAAGCCCGACTTCCCGATGAACAAGCCGGAGCACGAGGGCGCGTCGATCCTGCTCTCCGGGCGCAACTTCGGGTCCGGCTCGTCGCGCGAGCACGCCCCCTGGGCGATCGAGGACGCTGGGTTCCGCGCGGTCATCGCCGTCAGCTTCGCCGACATCTTCCGCAACAACTGCGGCAACGTCGGGATCGTCGCGGTGGCCCTGCCCGAGGACGAGGTCCGCACGCTGTTCGACGCCGTGGCCGCGGACCCGTCGACCGAGGTCACGGTCGACCTCGAGGCCCAGACGGTCGTCGGCGGTGGCGTCGACACCACGTTCGACATCGACGCGCACACCCGTCACAAGCTGCTCAACGGCCTCGACGACGTCGGCCTGTCGCTGCAGCGCGAGGACCAGATCGCGGCGTTCGAGCAGACGCGCGAGGCCTGGCGCCCCACGGTGACGACCGCGTGAGCTGGCCGGTGGCCTAGTAGCCGAGGTCGGGGTCGACGGGCCCCAGCAGCGGCCGGCCGTCGGCGAACCGGGCCACGTTTCGCGTGATCCGGTCGCACAGCAGCGGCAGCCCCATGGCGGGGGTGTTGCCGATGTGCGGCGTGACGATCGCGTTGGGCAGGTCCCACAGGGGGTGGCCGTCGGGCAGGGGCTCCGGGTCGGTGACGTCCAGCGCGGCACCGCCCACCGTCCCCGCGGTCAGGGCCTCGACCAGCGCGTCGGTGTCGACGTGGCGACCGCGGGCGACGTTGACCAGCCAGGCGTGCTCGGGCAGGGCGGCCAGCACGTCGGCGTCGACGATCCGGGTGGTCTCGTCGGTGAGCGCCAGGGCCAGCACCAGCGCGTCGGTGTCCGGCAGCACCTCGCCCAGCCGGTCGGCGCCGATCACGCGATCCGCCCCGTCGAGGGGGTCGGGGTGGCGGCGGACGACGGTGACATGGCAGCCGAAGGGCCCGACCAGCCGCAGCAGGCTGCGGGTGATGTCGCCGCCGCCGAGGATCGTGACGCGGGCCTCCAGCAGGTTGCGCCCGACCGGTGCGGACCACGTGGTCTCGCGGGCATAGCCGCCCACGTTGCGGAGGCCGGCCAGCAGCAGGGCGAGGGCGTGCTCGGCGACCGGTTCGGCGTACACGCCCTTGCCGCTGGTCCAGGTGCGCTTGTCGTCGAACACGTCGGCGAACGGTTCGACGCCCGCGAAGGGCAGCTGGACCCAGACGAGGTCCGGGTGCTCGTCCACGACCTCGCGGAGGTCGTCGGGCCGGTCGGGCGTCGCCCAGACGAGTGCCTCGGCCTCGTCGATCCCCACGACCCTGCCGCCCCCGGCGCCGACGGCCTCGCCCAGCACGCCGGTGCGTTCGTGCTCCGCCGGCAGGACGGCGACACGAGGTGGCCCGTCGACCGTCCGCACGGTGGGAGCCTCGGCGATCGACGCCGTGTCCGTCGAGATGGTCGTGGTCGGCAGCGTCATGGTGGCCTCCGCGTCGATGTCAGTCGCGTGGCTTCGCCAGGCCGTCGACGACCTCGCCGCCGACCGCCAGCAGCACGTCGGGCGCGATGCGGACCTTCAGCGACCGCGACCCACCGCCCACGATCACCTCGTCCCGCTCCATCACGGCCGCGTCGACCCACAGCGGCAGGTCCTCGGGCAGCCCGAACGGCGTGACCCCGCCCATGGTCATCCCGGTGACCTCGTGGGTGAGGTCGGGCGAGGCGAAGGAGGCCTTGCGCGCCCCCAGCCGCTTGCGCACGGTGCGGTTCACGTCGAGGCGGTCCGGTGCCAGGACGACGCACGCGGCCAGCGCCGGCGGCTCGTCGCGGCTGGCGACCACGATGCAGTTGGCCGAGTCGTCGGGCGCGACCCCGTAGTGCTCGCAGAACGCCGCGGTGTCGGCGAGGTCGGGGTCGATCTCCATCGTGGCGAACGGCAGCCCGGTGGCCTCGAGGGCCGCCAGCACGCGCGGCTCGACACTGCGGTCGTCGCTCACCGTCGGACCTCCTCGGAGTCGGTCGCCGCCCGGGCCAGCTCGGCGAACTGGTCGCCGCGCTGCTCGAACGACGTGAAGCGTCCGTAGCTCGGGGCCGCGGGGGACAGCAGCACGACACCGCCCCGGGGCGTGCGGTCCGCCGCCACCTCGACCGCCTCGGCGAGGTCGTCGACCTCGACCACGAGGTCCCCCAGCCCCTGGTCGCGCAGCGACGCGGCCAGCCGTTGCCCCGTGTCGGGCATCGCGACCACCAGCACGTCGTCGCGGGCCGCGACCGCGTCCGCGAGGGGCGCATGGTCCTGCTGGCGCTCGTGCCCGCCCGCGACCAGGGTCACGGGGACGTCCGGGAACGCCGCGAGGGCCGCCACGGCGGTCTCGGGGATGGTGGAGATGGAGTCGTCGATCCACCGGCGCCCGTCGGTGTGGACCAGCTGGAGGCGGTGGGGGAGCGGTTCGAAGCTCGCCAGGTGCTCGAGCAGGTCGGCCGGGTCGGCCCCGACGACCGCGCCGGCGGTCAGCGCGGCCGCCAGGTTGGCGAGGTGGTGGTGGCCCACCAGCGGCGACCCGGACAGGGCCTGGACCAGGGTCCGCAGGTCCAGTTCGCCGTCGCCGAGGCGGACCGGGTCGGAGGCGCTGCTGACCCAGCGCACGGCGCCGTGCCCCCGGGCGGCCGCGGCCACCTCGGCGTCGTCGGCGTTGGCGACGAGGGTGCGGGACAGGCTGACGATCCGTCCCTTGTCCCGCGCGTAGGCCTCGTGCGACCCGTGCCAGTCCACGTGCTCGCGGTGCAGGTTCAGCCAGACCCCGACGGGGATCGGCTGCTCGAGGTCGGCGAGCTGGTAGCTGGACAGCTCGACGACCACCACGTCGTGGGCGTCCGGGGGGGCCTCGTGGTCCAGCAGGGACGCGCCGATGTTGCCCAGCAGGGCGACGTCGCGTCCGGTGCCGCGCAGCAGGTGGGCGAGCAGCGCGGACGTCGTGGACTTGCCCTTCGTGCCGGTGATCGCGATGACGTTGTCCGGGGCGTGGACCTCGAACCAGAGGTTCGTGGAGGTCGTCACGGGCACCCCGGCGTCCCGCGCGGCCCGCATCCCCGGGCTGCCCAACGGCACCCCGGGGGAGCGGACCAGCACGTCCGGGGCGGCCGCGTGCAGGTGGTCGACGACCGCGTCCGTGCCGGTGACGAGGGCGACGCCCAGCTCGTCGGCAGCCGCTCGGGTGGCGTCGTCCGGCTCGTTGTCCAGCAGCACGTCGATCGCGGGATCGCCGCCGTGCTGCCGGATCCACCGGATCACCGAGCGGCCCTCGCGCCCCAGCCCGTAGACGGCGACCCGGTCCGCGGACGCGAGCCGGTCAGACGCCTGCACGGAAGTGCTCCTGCAGCTGCGGTGGCAGGGACGAGGGGTTGGCGGCCCCGGCCCAGCGGTCGAGTTCGGCGCACCCGTCCCCGACGGCCGGGGCGAGCATCCGGACCACCGCGTGGTCGCGCCACGCGTCCTGGCTGGCGAGGCAGGCCAGCGCCGCGGCGGACTCGGCCGATTCGCCGACGCACTCGAACGGCTTGGGGCCGTCGATCTCGGCGAGCGCCGCGAACCCGTCGCGCTGGTCCGGGTCGTCCAGCAGGTCCCGGCCGACGATGCCGACGACCTCGTCGGGCGACAGGAACGGGGCCAGCACGAGGAACACGAAGCGGCACTTCGGGCAGTTCCCGCACCACTCGGTCGTCTCGCCGCGGAGGTGGAAGGCGCGGTTGCACGAGTTGAACGAGCCGTGGTGGGCGGTGAGGGTCGCGAACCGCCGGGCGATGGCCAGCTCGGACGCCGGACGGAGGAACGACACGTACGTCAGCGCCGGGTGGACCTGCTGCCGGACCAGCCGGGCGAAGGCATCCTCGAACACGCTGGACTTCGACCACTGGTGGTTGATCGGCCGGCCGTCGACCACCAGCGTCGGCTGGTCGGCCGAGGCCTCGTTGGACATCGCCACGGTGTCATGGCCGCCGAGGACGGCCGACACGACGGCGGCCGCGGAGACGATCGCCGTGACCGGGACGTGCCCGTTGAACGCGCCCGCGTCGTTGAGGTCGAACAGCCGCTCGTCGAGGGTGCGACGCACCCGGGCCATCGGCAGGTCTGCGACCTCGGCGGTGCGCACGATCGGGCCCCGGGCGTTGACGGCGAACAGGGTCGGGCCGAGCGGCCGCAGGGCCTCGAGCGTCACCACCGAGTCCTTGCCCCCGCCGACCGGCACCAGCGGCCCGGCGTTGAGCGGGCTGGTCGGGCTCGTGGGCCCGCGGGTCTCGGCCTCGGGCAGGTGGAACCAGTCGGTGAGGTCGAGGTCGTTGACGTGGGCGAACTCCGCCAGCCCGTGGGTCAGCAGGGCCGCCAGCAGGTGGCGCCGTCCGGCGTCCAGCGTCCAGGCCGACACCTCGATCGTGGGGGGCAGCAGGGCCTTGACGTAGGAGACGCCGGCGGCCAGGTGCAGCAGTGCGAGGGCGGCCCGCACGTCCGGACGTGCGGCCGCGGCCGCCTCGACGTCGTGGCCCTCGAACACGAACGTCTCGACCAGCGGCCCGACCCCGTCCAGCTCGTAGCGCAGCGACACCGTGTCGCCGGCGACGTCGATCCCGGCGAAGGTGAAGCGGTCGCTGGCGTCCACGCCGACGGCGGACAGCACGTCCGGGCGGCGTGTGGCGGGGGAGGTGGCGGCGACGGGTGGCACAGGGCCGCACGGTAGCGCTGGACGGCGCCGCACCGGTGTCCGTGTGGACGCCCCCTGCGGGCGTCGCACGGCACCAACTGGCTGCGGCGGTACCGTCCACGACGAGCGACCAGGAGCAGGCGATGGCGTCGACGAGGTCCCGGTTGGCCCTGTCGCTGGCCGCGGTGGCGCTCGTCGCGTGCTCGTCCTCCACGCAGGACTCGGCGGCGTCCGCACCGACCGTCGAGCTGGACGCCGACATGTCCGTCCAGGCCTCGATGCCGCCCGCCCCGACGACCACGAGCACCGAGGCGGCCCGGGCGGCGTCCGTGCCCGCCAACGCCGAGGCCCTCGACTTCGAGGCCCCGCGGCTCGGGGGCGGCACCGTCCGGGGTATCGACCATGCCGGCGAGGACGTGGTGCTCTGGATGTGGGCGCCGTGGTGCCCGCAGTGCAACCGGGAGGCACCCCACGTCCGCGAAGCCGTCGACCGGTTCGGTGACGAGGTCACCTTCATCGGGGTCCCCGGTCACGACTCCGTCGAGGCGCACCAGGCCTTCGTCGACGAGCACGACCTCAACGACATCGCGCACGCCGTCGACGACGACCAGGCCAGCCTCTGGTCCCGGTACGGGATCAGCTACCAGCCGGCCTGGGTCTTCATCGACGACGGTGGCGACGTCGAGGTCGTCGCCGGCGGCCTCTACGACGGCCTCGAGGCCCGCGTTCAGGACCTGATCGCGCGGTGACGCCGCCCGTCCCCGCCAGTGACGGCGACCGGCCCCCGGTGGCGGTCGTCGCGTTCGACCTCATGGACACGCTGGTCCGTGACCCGTTCCGCGAGGCACTGCACGCCGCGACCGGCGTGCAGCCGCGGGAGCTGTTCGCGCGCCGTGACCCGGAGGTCTACCCGGCGCTCGAGCGGGGCGAGATCGACGAGGTGACCTACTGGGCGTCGTACGACGAGGCCGGCATCGCCGTTGACCCCGAGCGCTTCCACGAGGTCCGGCTCGCCGGGACGTCGTGGCTGCCGGGAATGCGGTCGCTCGTCGAGGAGGTGCGCCGCCACTGCCGCGTCGTGGTCGCGTCGAACTACCCGCACTGGCTGGCCGACCACGAGGACGAGCTGCTGGCCGGTGCCTGCGACGAGGTCGTCGGCTCCTACCAGCTGGGGGCCCGCAAGCCGGACTTCGCGTTCTTCGAGGCGCTGCTCGACCGGCTCGACGTGGACGATCCGGCACGGGTCGTCTTCGTCGACGACCGGCCCACCAACCTCGAGGGGGCCGAGGCGGCCGGGATGGTCGCGGTCGAGGCCGGACCCGCCGACCGCCTGCGCGCCGACCTGGTCGCGGCC
Organism: uncultured Actinomycetota bacterium; assembly: GCA_964505365.1. Lineage (GTDB taxonomy): Bacteria > Actinomycetota > Nitriliruptoria > Nitriliruptorales > Nitriliruptoraceae > CAWCLK01. Next base: position 1,140 of record CAZDIF010000059.1, on the reverse strand, counting down.
GGGGTGCCGCTGCCGTGAGTCATCCCGGCAGTGCGGCGGCAATCCGGTCGTCGACGTCCGCCCGGGCCGTGCGCAGCCATGCACCGTCGGCGCGGACCTCGCCCGTGGCCACCCACCACAGCCGTGTCAGCGTCGCCCACTGGTCCGGCAGGTCGGCTGCCCACCGGCGGTAGCGCGCGCCGTCCTCGGCGTGGCCGTCGCACCACCCGTCGTCGCCGACCTCGATCGCACAGTCCCGGCACAGGGCGGTCCAGCGCACCGGCCCGCACGTGGGCACACAGCGAGGCCGGCGAGCGCATCGGTCGCACTCGCCGGCCTCGACGCTGCTGGGCCCGACCTCGGGGTCGGCGACCCACGGGTGCGCGCGCCGCAGGACGGCCCGCAGCTCCCGCCGGTCGACGGTCACTTCGTGAGGACCTCGGTCGTGTTCGCCTGCTGGTCGTGCCACGGCTGGTTGTTGTTGATGGTGACCGCGATGAAGATGGCCATGCCCGCCGCCGCCAGGCCCCCGATGAAGGGGATGACGACCAGCAGGTTCCACCACTCGCGTCGGAACGCCTGGCCGATGTCGAGCGACCCGCCGCCCGTCGGGCGCACCTGCAGGCCGAGGATGGCCTTGCCGATGGTCTTGCCGTCGTTGTAGGCGAGCATGCCGATGAAGTAGGCGCCGGGGATCAGGCCAAGGATGATCCCGCCGAACGAGAAGCCGCCGAACATGCCTCCCATCATCCCGCCGCCGCCCGAGGCGGCGTCGGTGACCGCAGCGGCGAAGACGATGAACCCGAGCACCATGTACACGACCCACAGGATGACCCAGTCGATGAGTCGAGCCAGGAACCGCTTGCCGAGGTCAGGGCTGGCGGAGGTCGTCGCACCGCCCGGGCCGCCTGCGGGCGTCCCGGGTGGTGGCGGTGGCGGCGGCGTCCCACCGCTCGAGCCGGTGTCGTCGTCGCCCGGTGTCCACTGCTGATCACTCATGTGGGATCGCCCCTTCGCTGGTTGGTTGCATGAAGGGTAGGTCCCGCGCGCCGGCTACCGGGCGAATTCCTGCGGTCCCTAGGATGGCGAGGCATCCTGCCGCCACCTCGAGGAGCCGCCGTGTCGTCGCATCGCATCGCCGTGCTCGGGGGCGACGGCATC
>CAZDIF010000058.1:7688-9961 GCA_964505365.1 uncultured Actinomycetota bacterium | reverse complement strand
TGGCCGCCGCCGCGTCGTCGACGCGGAAGTTGATCTCGCCCGAGGCGACGTAGCGGTCGTAGGGCGCGACCACCTCGGACAGGGGCGCGTCGGCCGCGGCCACCGCCTCCAGCAGCACCAGCGCGGCGATCAGCCCCGAGTCCGCACGGAAGTTGTCCCGGAAGTAGTAGTGGCCGGAGTGCTCCACGGCGAACACCGCGCCGGTCTCGGCCATGCGGGCCTTGATGAACGAGTGGCCGACACGGGTGCGCACGGCCACCCCACCCGCTGCCTCGATCGTCTCGGGCACGGTCCGCGAGCAGATGAGGTTGTACAGCACGGTCTCGCCCGGGTCGTGCACCAGCATCCGGTCGGCGACCACCGCGCCGACCAGCGACGACGCGACCGGTTCGCCACGCTCGTCGACCGCGAACATCCGGTCGGCGTCCCCGTCGAACGCCAGGCCCAGCGGCAGTCCCTCGCGCCGCACGAGCGCCTGCAGGTCGCGCAGGTTCTCGGGCTCGATCGGGTTCGCCGGGTGGTTGGGGAAGGTGCCGTCCAGCTCGAAGTACAGGGGCTCGACCTCGATCGGCAGCGGGTCGAACACGGCCGGGACGACGTGGCCGGCCATCCCGTTGCCCGCGTCGATGGCGATGCGGATCGGGCGCAGGGCGTCCACGTCCACGAAGGAGCGCACGTGGGCGGCGAAGTCCCGGGTGATGTCCTTCGACGTGACGGTCCCGGGCCCGCCCTGCTCCGGGACCTCGCCGGCGTCGAGCAGCGCCCGGGCCCGGTCGCGGACGTCCGCCAGGCCCGTGTCGATCGACAGCGGCGCGGCGCCGGCGCGGCACAGCTTGATGCCGTTGTACTCGGGCGGGTTGTGCGAGGCGGTGAACATGGCGCCCGGCGCGTCGAACGTGCCCGAGGCGAAGTACAGCCCGTCGGTGGAGGTCAGGCCCGCGTCGACCACGTCCACCCCACGGGAGGTCAGCCCCCGGCTGAAGGCCTCCACCAGCGGCCGGGACGACGGGCGCATGTCGTGGCCGACGACCACCGTGCCGCGCTCCTCCACGACCACCTCCGCCATGGCCGCGCCGAGGGCGGCGACCACCTCCGGCGTCAGCTCGTCCTCGACGAGCCCACGCACGTCGTAGGCCTTGACGATGCGGTCGAGCAGGTGGGTCACGACATCGGCCTTCGCAGGTGGCGACAGGGGGACGATGGCAGTCTGCCAGACCCCGGGACGGGCCGAGGTAGCGTGCCGCCCCCACCGCGACCTCGAGGACCCGGAAGCCATGACGACCACGTCCGCGTGGCCGCCCGACGGCCCGCTGCGTCCCGACGTGGCCGCGGCGCTGCCCTACCTCAACCGGGCCATCGCCCGCAGCCGCGACGTGGCCCTCAACGTCGAGGGGGGCGACGTGGGCGGGTGGGGGTCCGCGACCCTCGTCGCCCGCCACGTGGCCAACTACCAGCTGGCCGCCGACGCGGCCGCGGCCGGTGCGCCCCCGCCGGGCCCGGTGCTGGACGTCGGGTGCGGCGTCGGGGCCCTGTCGGTGTGGGCGGGAGCCCGGCTCGATCGTGCGGTGGTCCTCTGCGACCAGGACGCCGCGGTCGTGGGCTTCGGGGCCGCGACCTTCGACGTGCCCGCGGTCACCGACCTCGCGGACGCGGACCCGGCGCCGGTGGTCCTGGCCATGGAGGTCCTCGAGCACGTCACGCCGCCTGCGCAGGCCCCGTTCCTCCGGGCGCTCTGGGACCGGGTGCAACCCGGTGGGGTGCTGGTCCTGTCCACCCCCGACGAGACCGGCTACCCGGGCGGATGGTCCGGGTACGCCCCCCACGTCGGCTGCGTCTCGCCCTCCGAGCTGGCCCGGCTGCTGGCCCTGGCGACCGGCGAGCAGCCCACGGTGTGGCGCCTCGAGGGCGGTCCCTTCGCCCTCTCCCCCACCCGCCGGATCCTCGAACGCGTGGCCAACACCGCCTGGACCACCGCCCAACGCCTCGCGCCGGGCACCGCACGGACCCTGGCTGAACGTGGCAGCCGCCAGTCCGAGCTGGCCATCACCGACCTCGAACCGGCCGCGGCCCCGTTCCACCTCCTCCCCCCCACCGAGGGCACCGGCACCGGCCTCCTGGCCATCGCCCACCGCCCCCACGACCCGGCCGAGGAGCAGGCTCGACCGCCCCGAGGCTGATTGCTGCCGCGGCCCGCGGTCAGTCCGGCCGGTGCGCACCCGGGACGGTGCGGGCCGGCGGCAGGTCGTCGTCCTCGTCGGACAGCGCGGCGAGCT
>CAZDIF010000058.1:0-7588 GCA_964505365.1 uncultured Actinomycetota bacterium | reverse complement strand
GGGACGGTGCGGGCCGGCGGCAGGTCGTCGTCCTCGTCGGACAGCGCGGCGAGCTCGCTGAGGGCCGAGGAGGACACGTCGTGGTCGACCTCGGTGGCCTCGGTGGCCTCGGGGGCCGGTGGGACGTCGGACTCGTCGACGGTGCCGAACAGGTCCACGTCGTCGTCGATGGGCTGGTCGACGATGGCGTCGAGCGCGGCCGTGTCCACGCCGTCGGTCGGCTCGGACGGTTCGTCGCGCTGGAGGGCCGCTGCCAGCACGGCCACGGTGCGTTCCGACCCGAGCGTGTCCGGATCCGGCGCCGCCCTGGGGTCCTCGGGGCGCTCGTCCTCGAGGGTCCACCCGTGCGGCGGGTGGGTGCGGTCGGCGTGCTCGGCGCAGAGGTCGTACGCCTCGGGGCTGCTGTCGTCGGCCAGCGGCGCCAGGACGGCCCGACGCTCGCTGTACTGGAACGTCAGGGTCGTGCGGGCCGGGGTCGGGCAGCCGGGGCGGGAGCATCGCCGATCGGCGGCACGACTGAGCGGGCGGACGACGCTGCGCGGCTGGGCGCGGTCGACGGCGCGGGCAGGTTCTGCGGTCATGCGCGGCAGTCTGCCACAGCGGCCCGCCTCGCCCGAGCACCCGCCGCATGGCACGATGCGCACATGCCCGACCGCCACGCCCGCCACCGGCGCCGTCCCGAGGACCCCCGCCGGCGCCCGACCACCGGCCACCGTGCCCTCTCGTCGGAGGCCTTCGACCGCCTCGTGGACCGGGCGGTCGCCAGCCTGCCGCCACCCCTGCTGGCGCGCCTGGACAACATCGAGGTGACCGTCGAGGACGTGCCGCCCCAGGACGCCCTGGACAACGGCGACGAGGTCGTCCTCCTGGGCCTGTACGAGGGGGTGCCTCGCACGGAGCGCGACTGGGGCGGCGCGATGCTCCCGGACCGGATCACGATCTTCCGACGGCCGCTCGAGCTGCGGGCACGCGACCGGCACGAGCTGGCCGAGCTCGTCCGCGAGACCGTGGTGCACGAGATCGCGCACCACTTCGGGATCGACGACGACCGGCTGGACGAGATGGGCTGGGGCTGATCACTCGGTCGGCATGCCGGGCGTCGGGCCCCCGTCCCCATCCGACGACCCGTCCTGCAGTCCTCCGGCCGTGCCGAGCTGCTCGATGAGGATGGGGTCGTGGCCCACGGCGGGAACCGTCTCGCCCCCGGCCCACAGGCGGGCGGGGACGCCGACGTTCGCGATCCAGCCGTCCGGCCCGCCCTCGGTGGCGACGCTGTGGCGGCCGGCGACGACCTCGCCCTCCGACGCCGTGACGTAGGCCACGAACTGCTCCGCGCCGGCGACGAACTCGGTCACGTCGAGCTCGACCAGGTGGCCCGCCGGCACGGTGAGGTCCTGCAGGGCCGACGGCTGGTCGAGGCGCGTCCCGCTCCACAACGCCACGTCGACGACCGCGTCGTCGCCACCGGCGTTGACCACGTGCAGGACCTGCTGGCGATCGCCCGGCGCCTCGCCCGGCACGACCCACTGCGCGGCGCCGCGGGGCCAGCCCCGCTGCGAGGTGTAGCCGGTCTCGTCGGGGTCGCCGACCTCCGGCTCCATCAGGGTCGACACGGATGCGGCGACGGGCACGCCGTTCTCGGAGCGCAGGGTCGCCCCGGCCGTCGCGACGCCCGGGGGCAGCAGCCCGCGGAGGTCGACGCGCAGCACCCGGCCGCCCTCGACCAGCAGCTCACCGACGTCCGGCACCACGGGGCCCTCCGAGGTGTGCAGGGTCAGCGTGACGGCGGCGTCGTCCTCGCCGGGGTTGGACACCCACAGCCAGCTGGCGGTGCCGTTGCCCGGGGAGCTGGTCGACACGACCGGCGTGCCGCCCTCGTCGGTTGGCTCCTCCCCCTCCGCCGGGGGGGCCGGCTCGACGCCCTCGGGCTCCTCGGTGTCCTCCGACTCGGCCACCGGATCGCCGAGCGACCACGGGAGCACCCATGTCTCCGACAGCGTCGGGGTCGCCGGCGTCAGCGCCCGCGCCTCCACCCCGCCGATCGCGGCGTCGAGCTCCTGCACGCCCTCGACGACGACCCGTCCCGACCGTGTGCGGACGGAGACGCCGAGGTCGGCCTGGCGCGGCACGAACTCGTTGAGCTCGACCACCTCGACGGACTGCGCCGGCACGCTGACGTTCTGCAGGAGGATCGGCTCCTCCCGGCTGGTGGGCGTGGTGAAGGTGATGGTGACCGACGCGTCGACGGTGAAGGGGTTCAGCAGGTGCAACCGTGCGGTGCCCCCCTCGGCGGTGCTGATGCCGGGGACGTACCAGGTCGAGCTCGGCGCGGACGCGCAGGGACCGGAGACGGTGCCCGAGACCCCCTCGGCAGACTCGCGCTCCCAGGCGCGGGACACCACCACGGGGTTGTCCCACCACCGGACGGCCGCGCCGAGGTTGCCGCCCTCGTCCTCGGTGGTCGGCGACGTGACCCGTGCCGACCCGGGGAAGACCGGGTTGCTCGCGATGACCTGGCGCTCGCCGGCGTCCAGGGTCGCGACCTCGACCTCCGCCGGATCGGAGGACGAGGTGGGGGCCGCGGCGGACAGGGTGGTCTCGTGGCCCTCGCCGGTCGCGGCGGCGGCGCAGTACCACACGCCACCGGTCGCCGGGCCCGCGGTCATCGGTTCGGCGCGGCGGGTGGCCGTCGACGGGGCCTCGAGGTCGATCGCGATGATGGCGCCCACGACCACGGCGACGAGGGCGACGAGCAGCGGACCGGTCCAGCGCATCACTGGTCCTCCTCGAGGGAGAACGACGGCGGGCGGAGCATGAGGGAGAGCACGAGCAGCACGGCGAGCACCTGCAGCGTGACGGCCAGGGTCCTCGCGGACTGCGGGCCGTGCTCGACCTGGACCTTGCCGGCGTCGGCGGGGACGTCGATGGTCACGAGCCCGGCCGTGGTGCTCGCACCGACCTCGCTGCCGTCGGCCAGGCGGGCGTGCCAGCCGTCGGCCTCGGTCTCGGAGAGCACGATCGCGCCCGCGGACGTCACCCCGCCACGGAAGGTCGAGGTGCCGACCCGCTCGAGGCCCGAGGCACCCGCGTCGGTCGGCGGCGCACCCCGGCGCTGGAGCGCGCGCACCGTGGACTGCGGGACCCACGACGCCCGGGGCAGGAAGGAGGTCACCTCGAACACGAGGCCGTCCGAGACCGGGCGTGGCTCGAGGTCCAGCTGCGCGGCCAGGGCCCGGTCCAGTGCCTCGGACCGCCCGGCCTCCGGCACGACCACGTACCGGACGTTCAGCAGGCCCAGTCGTCCGCCGGCCCCGGGGTCCGCACCCTCGACGACGTCCCGGATCGCCTCGTCGACCGTGCCGACGAACCCGGCGGGGGCGGGCGTCCCGTGGGCCGCCAGCGTGGGGCCGGCCGTCGTGGTCACGTCCCACTGCACCGAGCCGTCACGGTCGGCGACCACGAGCACCCGGGCGTCCGGCGTGGTGCCCTCCTCGGCGGTGATGAACACCGGCAGGGCCGGCTGGTCGGTGTAGGCCCGCCACCCGTCGGTGACGACGCCGCCCAGCGCGACGACGCTGCCGAGCGCGGCGCCGAGCACCATCGCCCCGGCACCGACCTGGCGCCACCCGAAGTCGTGCCGCTCGAGTGCGCGCGCCGCCCCCCGCAGGCCGATCCCGAACAGCGCCGCGAGCGAGGCCGAGGTGACCAGCAGCGGCACGCCCGGCCAGGTCCACGCATCGGCCCCGGACCGCGAGGTGACGGTGGCCAGCACGGCACCGAGGACGGCGGCGGCCCACAGGCCCACGGCCGTCCCGGGGTGGCGTCGCGCGGCGAACAGCAGGCCGAACACGCCGGCCAGCACCACGCCGGCACCCGCGACGATCCCGGCGAACCCGGACGCGTCGGGGGCCTGCAGCAGCCACCGCCAGAAGGGCGCGGCGTTCGCGCCCAGCGGCACCCCACCCGTGACCGGGCCGTCGGGGCGCACCAGTGAGAGCGACCACGGGAACAGCACGCCGACGGTGCCGGCGACCATGATCGCGACCATGCCGAGAACGCGGCGCCGGTGGTGCGGCTCGGGGGTGGCGACCATGGCCCACAGGGCGACGGCCACGTGGGCGGCGGCCACGCCGAGGGCCACGGAGGGCTCGAAGGCGATCATGACCGCCCCGGCGAGCACCGCGACGGCCGTGGCACGCCATGCCGACGAGGGGCGTGATCCCGGGCGGACGGCCGTGACGAGGGCCGAGATGAAGGCCGGCAGGCCGACCAGCACCACCAGGGCGCCGACGCGGCCGGTACGCACGGCCGCGAGTGCGGTCGGCGACAGCACGTACACGGTGGCGGCGGCAATCCGGGGGCCCCGCGCCGGCGTGATGGCGCGCACGGCCCGCAGGGCCAGCAGCCACGCCGCGGGGATGGCCCCGAGCACGAGCAGCCGAGAGGCGAGCCAGCCGCTGCCGAACGAGACGAGCTGCAGCAGGCCCAGCAGCGCCTGCGACGGCGACGGCGCGGCGGAGGTACCGAACGCGCCGGCGTCGTGCCAGCTGGAGACGTAGTCCTCGAGGAACAGGAAGGCGCTGGCCGGGAACGGGGCCAGCCCACCGCCGCGCAGGGGTCCCGCGATGAGCAGCGGGATCGACACGACCAGGCCGACGAGCGCGAGCACCGCGGCGGTCCAGCCCACCGGGTGCGCCCGCAGCGACCGCCACACGCGCTGGGTGGCCGTCATCGGTTCGCCCCGCGGCAGCTCGTGGGGCTCGACGCGCAGGTCGCCGCCGGTCAGGCGGTCGGCCATCGCCTCGCCGTAGGCCCGCAGCCGCGGGGTGATCCGACCGAAGCGCTGGCGCAGGTCGCTGTCCGAACGGCGGCGCAGGCGCTGTGCCTCACGGCGGAGCTCGAGCGTGGTGGGCAGGTGGATCAGGTTCCACACCCAGGCCCGAATCGTCTGCCACGCGTCGCCGACCTGCCGGGTGGCCAGGAAGCCGAGGGTCTTGGCGATGCCGACGACGAGGAACAGCGGCAGCACCACCGCGAGCCGCAGTCCGCCGTAGTTCTTCAGCAGCGAGGCGAGGGTGTTGCGCTCGGCGAAGTAGCGGGGGCCGAGGAACGCCGACTGGCCGAGCCGGTGGTAGTCGGCGGCGGCACGGACGTGCCGGCCGGTCGCGTCCGGCACGACCTCGACCTCCCAGCCCGCCAGCCAGGCGCGCCAGCACAGGTCGAGGTCGTCGCGGAAGACGTGGTAGCGGCGGTCGAAGCGGCCGATGGCGTCGAACACGTCGCGGCGCGCGAGCATCCCGGCGGTCGAGACCACCAGGGGGCGTCGTGGCTCGTCGCGCTGGCCCTGGTCGCGCTCGTCCTCCTCGATGCCGAGGTCGGCGCGGCCGGTGATGTCGACGGTCCAGCCGACCTGTTGGAGCAGGTCGGTGTCGTGCCACTGCAGCAGCTTCGGCCCGACGATCGCGAGTCGCGGGTCGGCCGTCAGCGCCTCGACGAGGTGGGCGACGGCGTCGGGGGCCAGCGCGAGGTCGTCGTGCACCAGCAGCACGAGGTCGCCGCCGGGGCGTGCGTCCAGCGCCATGGACACGGCGCCGCCGAAGCCGAGGTCGCGCTCGGCGACGAGCACGCGGTCCTCGCCCAGGCGGTCGAGGAGCAGGTCACGGGACCGGTCCTGCGACCCGTTGTCCACCGCGACGACGTCGAGGTTGGGATGGGTCTGCGCCTCGAGCGAATCGAGGACGCTGGGCAGCCACGGGCCGCCGTCCGTTGCGACGAGGACGGCCAGCACGTGCGGGCTGGTCGTTGCCACGGCGGCGTGTGGCCTCCTGGTCGCGGATCGGGCACGCCCGGGCGGCCGAGCGGCCCGAGACGCTACCAGACCCCCCTCTGGCGCCTGTTCGCCGGACGGTGGTCCGACGGCCACCGCGGAGGCATCCCGCGGGCCCGCGAGCCCCGGCGGGTCCGGTTCAGGCGGAGAGGCGCTTGAGGCGACGCCGCTCGCGCTCGCTCATCCCACCCCAGATCCCGAAGCGCTCGTCGTGCTGGAGGGCGTAGGACAGGCAGTCCTGCTGCACCGGGCACATCGCGCAGATGCGCTTCGCCTCGCGCGTCGAGCCGCCCTTCTCGGGGAAGAACGCCTCGGGGTCGGCGTCGAGGCAGCGCGCCTCGAGCATCCAGCGCTGCTCCTCGTCGTCGAACGCCAGGCGCGCGCCCAGTTCGGCGATGGTCGACCCCACGTCGCTCGCCATCCTGCTCATAGCCGCTCCTCACCCGGTCGTTGCGTGCCCGGTCGCCATCCGACGTTGTCCGGTACGTCGTCACCCAGCGGTTCCCGCTTGAGTACGAACGTGAAACTACACGTCCGTCATTCTGTCTGCCGACGGGCCAGCCGTCAAGGGAAGACCCCCAACCCGTTGTGGATGACGCCACCTCGACCCCAAGGGGTAGGGGTGGGGGGATGGGGGTCATGCCACGGGCGTGCGGATGCCGTCCGGGGCGAGGTGCTGGTAGCAGGTGTCGCGCTCGGCGGCGGGGCGGCCGGCGGCGGCGGCCACGGCGCGCAGGGCCTCGGGGTCCTGGCGGATGCCGTGGGTGGAGCCGGCCATGCGGGAGATGGTCTCCTCCATGAGGGTGCCGCCGAGGTCGTTGACGCCGCCCTGCAGGATCTCGACGGCGCGGTCGAGGCCCATCTTCACCCACGACAGCTGGACGTTGTCGATGGCGCCCTGCAGCAGCAGCCGGGCGACCGCGTGCACGCGGCGGTTGTCCTCCCACGACGGGCCGGGCCGGGCGACCCCGGCGAGGTAGACCGGGGCCTGCTGGTGGACGAACGGCAGCGGCACGAACTCGGTGAAGCCGCCCGTGTCCTCCTGGATGGAGCGCAGCAGCTTGAGGTGGGCGACCCAGTGGCGCGGCTCGTCGACGTGCCCGTACATCATCGTCGAGGTGGTCGGGATCCCCAGCTCGTGGGCGGTGGTGATCACGTCGATCCAGGCGGAGGCGGGCAGCTTGCCCTTGGTCAGCACCCAGCGGACCTCGTCGTCGAGGATCTCCGCGGCCGTGCCCGGCACCGACCCCAGCCCGCGGCGGCGTGCCTCGGCCAGCCACTCGCGGATCGAGATGCCCAGCCGGGTGGCGCCGTTGACCACCTCCATCGGGCTGTAGGCGTGCACGTGGATGTCCGGCACCCGGCCCTTCACGGCGTCGAGCACCGCGAAGTAGTAGTCGCCGCCGAGGTCGGGGTGGATTCCACCCTGGATGCACACCTCGGTGGCGCCGACCTGCCAGGCCTCCTCGACCCGGTCGGCGATCTCGTCCAGCGACAGGTTGTAGGCATCCGGGTCATCGCGGCGCTGCGCGAACGCGCAGAACCGGCAGCCCGTGTAGCAGATGTTGGTGAAGTTGAGGTTGCGGTTGACGACGTAGGTGACGGTCTCACCGACACGGTCGGCCCGGACCTCGTCGGCCGCCTGGGCGAGCGCGTCGAGCTCCACACCGGACGTGTCGAACAGCAGCAGCGCCTCGTCGTCGTCGAGCACCACCCCACGCTGGGCCTTCGCCAGGGCGGCGGACACCTCGGGGCGGATGG
>CAZDIF010000057.1:4857-10047 GCA_964505365.1 uncultured Actinomycetota bacterium | reverse complement strand
GCGCCGGGCCTCGCTGAACGGGGTCGGCACGCCGGGGCCCGGGGCGGGGACCCGGCGGGGGAGCCGGTCGAGGACCTCCTCGACCGCATGCTCGATCGCCTCGGCCCAGCGGACGGTCCGACGAGTCTCGATCCGCATGAGCGGATGGCGAGGGTGCTCGGTGGCGACCTCGAAGCCCTCGTGCAGCAGCCAGGTGCAGGGCAGGACGCAGTCGGACTCGCGCCAGCGCCGGTCGGCGTACGCCTCCACGGCTGGGAGCTGCAGCCGGATGGCCTCCTTGAGGGCCGCCTGGACCAGCAGCCGGCCGATGCCCCCCTCGCGGTGGGCCGGGGCGACCCACAGCGTGGCCAGCAGCAGGGCGTCACGCGAGGCAGCGGGGATCGGCGGCCGTCGCGGCGCGAAGCTCGGCATCGGGCCGAACAGGGCATAGCCGGCCAGTTCGCCGTCGACGTGGACGATCCGGCCCGGGGGACGACCGGCCAGCACCTGGGTGGTGCACCACGCCTGCTTGGACGCCAGGGGATCGCCGGCGAGCTCGTCGGGGTCGTCGGGTGCCCGTGGGTCCGGCCGGGGGCGGCCGAGCTCCCAGAACAGGCAGGTCCGACAGCGGTCCGGCAGTTCCTCGACCGCCTCGCCGTCGAGCGGACGGACCCTGCGTGTCATGCCGGTTCCCGGGTCATGGACGCGGATCCCGCTCGTCCGACGGCAGGAACCGCAGGTACAGGCTGCCGAGGCCGGCACCCAGCAGCAGCCCGATCACGACGCGGCGCCAGCCGCCGGGGGCCTGGTGGCGTGGCTCGGACACGGCGGTGCTCCTCTGGCTCACGGTGTGCACGCTACCGCCCGGTGCGCGGCGCTACCGCCCGGAGCGGGCGAGCACGTACGCTCGTGCGGCGACCGACCTCGCGGAAGTCACCGTGCGACTCGACACCGACCCCTACCTCCACCGTTACGCGCAACGGGTCAGTGGGCTGTCGGCATCCGCCATCCGGGCCCTGTTCTCCGTCGCCTCCCGGCCGGAGGTCGTGTCGTTCGCCGGCGGCCAGCCGTACACCGCGGCGCTGGACTTCGACGCCGTCGAGGACGTCGTCTCGCGGGTCCTGCGCGAATCCGGGCCGACGGCGCTGCAGTACGGGATCGGGCAGGGCCGGCCCGAGCTGCGCGAGCAGCTCGTCGAGGTGATGGGCCACGAGGGCGTGCCCGCCCACGCCGACGACCTCGTGGTCACGGTCGGCGGGCAGCAGGCGCTCGAGCTGATCGCCACCTGCTTCGTCGACCCCGGCGACGTGGTCATCGCCGAGGGGCCGACCTACGTCGGCGGGCTGGGGGCGCTGTCGTCCATGCAGGCCGACGTGCGGCACGTGGAGATGGACGACGACGGCATGCGGATCGACCTGCTGGTCGAGGAGCTGGACCGCGTCGCGGCCGAGGGGCGGCGCTGCACCTTCGTGTACGTCATCCCCAACCACCAGAACCCCGCCGGGGTGTCCCTGTCCGTCGAGCGCCGCCACCAGCTCGCGCAGCTGGCCGAGGAGCGGGACCTGCTGATCCTCGAGGACAACCCGTACGGGCTGCTGGACTTCGACGGCCGCACCTGGCCCAGCCTGCGCGAGCTGGTCCCCGACCGGGTGATCTACGTCGGGACCGTGTCGAAGACCTTCGCGCCGGGCATGCGGACCGGCTGGATCGCCGCGCCGAGGCCGATCCGCGACAAGCTGGTCCTGCTGCGCGAGGCGGCCGACCTGTGCCCGTCCTCGTTCACGCAGATGATCGTGGAACGCTGGTTCGCCACCCAGCCGTGGCAGGAACAGGTCGCCCGGTTCCGCAAGATCTACCACGAGCGCGCCGAGACGCTGCTGGAGGCCCTGCACGCCGAGATGCCGGCGGGGGTGTCCTGGACCATCCCGATCGGCGGCTTCTACGTGTGGTTGACGGTGCCGCCGGGCGTGGACACCTCCGACCTGCTGGCCAAGGCCGTGCAGCACCGGGTGGCCTACGTGCCGGGGTCCGGGTTCTACGCCGACGGGTCCGGGACCTCGCAGATGCGACTGTGCTACTCGTTCCCGACACCCGACCGGATCCGCGAGGGAGCCGCCCGGCTGGGCGAGCTGATCTACGAGGAGCTCGAGCTGGTCCGTGCCGTCTACGGGGACGCCGCCCCGGAGTAGAAGCCGGCGCGGTGCAGCAGCCGCCAGATCGGGACCCGTCCGGCCCGCCAGCGACGGAAGACGCGCACGACCTCGGGGTCGAGTTCCTCGGGGCCGTCGTCCGGCGGCCACCCGAGCAGCCGTACGGCGTCCGCCGTCCGCGCGACCTGTGCCGGCAGGTGGGTGCGGTCGTCGGACTCGCCGACGAGCCGGGCGAGGGCATCACGCAGGTGCCGGCGACCCTCGGCGAGGCGGCGTGCGTGGACGACCTCCGGCAGCCCCAGCACGTCGCAGGCGCGCCGCGTCGGCCACCGCTCCACGTCGCACGTGACCACCACCTCGCGCTGGGCCAGCGGCAGTGTCGGCAGGACGGCCTCCAGCGTGGGGAGGGCCTCGTCCCAGCGGGCGCTCCACGGCAGGTCGGACCAGTCGGCGGGCCCGGGCGCCGTCGGTCGGTGCCCCGGGGGGATGGGCGGTTCCGCGGGCGTGGACCGCGAGGACGTCCGTCCGGCGGCGGCGTGGGCATGGGCGACGGTGGCCTGGGCCACCCAGGTCGCGAAGGGCGTGCTCCAGCGGAACATGTCCAGCCCTCGGAGGGCACCCGCCCACGTGCGCACGACGATCTCGTCGACGGCGGCAGGCGACGGCACGGCGAGCCCGGCCAGGCGACGCAGCACGGGTTGCAGCGGCTGCGCGACCGTGCGGAAGGCGACCTCGTCGCCCCGCCGGATGCCTTCGTAGGCCTCGGCCTCCGTCGCGGCGGGCAGCCATGGGGAGGCACGTGGTGGCACGATGCCGCCACGTCGTCCTCCGCCCATCTCGCGGGGCGCCGGCATGGGCAACCTCCCTGACCCGCACTGTGCCCACCACAGTCCGACCTGTCCACCCGGTGCCGGGCCCTCGGAGACGCCCCTGCCCCGGCCGCGGGCAGGCCAGAACGGCTACGGTGCCCGATTGCGACGCACGAGAAGGACTGGGCATGGCAGGCAGGCGCATCGCGGTGCTGTCGGGTGGCAGCTCCCTGGAGCGCGAGGTCAGCCTGCGCTCCGGCAGCCGGGTCGCCGACGCGCTCGCCGACCGCGGCCACGTGGTGGATCGCATCGACGTCGACGCGTCGATGGTCAACCGGCTCACGGACGGCGGCCACGAGGTCGCGTTCCTGTGCCTGCACGGCGCGTCGGGGGAGGACGGGACCGTCCAGTCCCTGCTGGAGCTGGTGGGCCTGCCCTACACCGGCCCGGACGTGCTGGCCTCGTCGCTGGCGTGGAACAAGCCGATCGCCCAGGGCCTGTACCGGCGGGAGGGCCTGCACGTCCCCGACAACGTCGTGCTCTCGCAGCAGGCGTTCCGGGACATGGGTGCATCGGCCGCCATGGACCGGGTCGCTGCCGAGCTCGGCTCGCCGCTGGTCGTGAAGCCGGTGACGGGCGGCTCGTCGCTGGGCCTGTCGATCGTCGACGACCCGGCTCGGCTGCCGGCGGCCATCGTCGGGGCCTTCTCCTACGGCGAGGCGGTCCTGATCGAACGGTTCGTCGAGGGCACCGAGGTGGCCGTCTCCCTGCTCGACGGGCGGCCGCTGCCGCCGGTGGAGATCCACCCGAAGGAGGGCGCCTACGACTTCTCCGCCCGGTACACGGCGGGGGCCACCGAGTTCCACGCACCCGCCCGGCTCGACGACACCGTGCGCGCCGCCTGCGAGGACGCTGCGGTCCGCGCCCACGACGCGATCGGGGCCCGCCACGTGGCGCGCGCCGACCTCGTCGTGGACGCCGCCGGGACACCGTGGCTGCTCGAGCTGGACACCTGCCCGGGCCTGACGGAGACGTCCCTGCTGCCGCTGGCCGCCCAGGCCGCGGGGCTGGAGTTCGGGGACCTGTGCGAACGCCTCGTGGCGCTGGCCCTCGGCGAGGGGGCGGCGTGAGCCAGGGTCCGCCGTCGGAGGTCCTCGCCGATGACGCCGTGGACACCAACCTCGACGACCTCGACCTCGACTTCGTGGCCAAGGAGGTCGACGACCTCGACGGTCCCGCACCCGAGGCGGTGGTCTTCGACGTCGGCGAGGTGCTGATCGACGAGACCCGGGTGTGGGCGATCTGGGCGGACATCCTCGGCATCTCGCGGTTCACGTTCGCGGCCGTGCTGGGCGCCGCGATCGCGCAGGGCCAGGACCACCGGGTGGTCTTCCCGCACGTGGCGCCCAACACCGAGTGGGAGGACTTCCTCGGCGAGCACGAGCGCCGCTACGGGGGGTTCCAGGAGCGCGACCTGTACCCGGACGTGCGGCTGTGCCTGTCGGAGCTGCACGCCATGGCCGTCCGCATCGGCATCGTCGGCAACCAGCCGACCCGGCGGCGCGAGCAGCTCGTGGCCCTGGAGCTGCCGTACGACGTGCTGGCGACCAGCGACGACCTCGGCGCCGAGAAGCCTGCTCCCGACTTCTTCGCCGCGGTGCAGCAGCTGGTGGGCGCCGCCGAGCCGTCCCAGGTGCTCTACGTCGGCGACCGTGTCGACAACGATGTACTTCCAGCGATGGAATTCGGGATGCGGACCTGCTGGCTGCGGCGGGGCCCGTGGGGGCACCTGCAGGAGCTGCCCGACGACGCCGAGCCCGACCTCGTCCTGGACGGGCTGGGCGAGTTGCCGCTGCTGCTCGCCGGGTGGCGAGGCGAGGAGGCCGAGTAGGGCGGCGGTAGGGTCCGCGCCGAGTGCGAGGAGCCACCATGGGTGACGAGGGCAAGCGCGCGGCCGGGCGGGCGGCGGCGGAGCTGGTCGAGGACGGCATGCGGCTGGGGCTGGGCACCGGGTCGACGGTCGCGCACTTCCTCGACGCCGTGGCGGCCGAGGGCCGCGACGTGGCCGGGGTGCCGACGTCCGAGCAGACCGCGCAGCGGTGCCGGGAGCTCGGGATCCGGCTGCTGGACGTCGAGACGACGGCCACCGTGGACCTCTGCGTGGACGGTGCCGACGAGCTCACCCCCGCCCTGGCGCTGACGAAGGGCGGGGGCGGCGCGCTGCTGCGCGAGAAGGTCGTCGCCACGATGGC
>CAZDIF010000057.1:2745-4757 GCA_964505365.1 uncultured Actinomycetota bacterium | reverse complement strand
CTGGTCCCGGGCATCGCCGAGCACGGGTTGTTCGTCGACCTCGCGAGCGAGGCGATCCTCGGGCACGACGACGGGACCGTCGAGCGACTGACGCCCTGAGGGCGACGATCACTCCTGCAGCGCGAGGTCCGTCTGCAGCCCGCGGGCGATGACACCGACGATGCGCTCGAGGTCGTCGACCGTGGCGAACTCGATGCGCACGTTGCCCTTGCGGGCACCCATGGAGATCTTCACGCGGGCGTTCAGCGCCTCGGAGAGGTCGTCCTGCAGCTCCACGAGACCGGGGGCGGACGGGCGCTTCCGGGCGGGGGAACTCGAGCCGCCGCTGGTCCCGGCGCCACCACGGCCGCCTGGGCTGTCTGCCTCGTCCATCAGGCGCAGGCGCACGACCTCCTCGGTCGCGCGCACCGACAGGCCCTCGGCCACGATGCGGTCCGCGAGCTGCTCCTGCGCACCCCGATCCCCCAGTGCGAGGACGGCCTTGGCGTGCCCGGCCGACAGGACGCCGGCCGCGACGCGACGCTGGACCGCCGGGGGGAGCGACAGCAGGCGGATCGAGTTCGTGATGGTCGGTCGGGACTTGCCGAGCCGGGCCGCCAGCTCCTCCTGGGTGACGCCGAAGTCCTCGAGCAGCTGCTGGTAGGCCGCCCCCTCCTCCAACGGGTTCAGCTGCACCCGGTGGATGTTCTCGATGAGGGCTTCCTTGAGCAGGTCGCCATCGTCGGTGTGGCGGACCACCGCGGGGATGGTCGTGCGCCCGGCGACCTTGGACGCCCGAAGGCGGCGTTCACCGGCGACCAGTTCGTAGCGGTGGTCCTCCAGCGGGCGGACGACGACCGGCTGCAGCACCCCGACGTCGCGGATGCTCTGGGCCAGGCCATCGATCTCGTCCTCGTCGAACACCCCGCGGGGCTGCCGGGGGTTCGGGACGATCGCGCTGACGGCGACCTCCTCGAGCGTCGCCCGGCCCTCCTCGCTCGGGGGGATGAGGGCTGCGAGCCCGCGGCCGAGCCCGCCCCGTCGATTCACCTCTGCCATGTCGGCCCCTCCTCCGCGGTCTCGCCGGACCGCTCCACGTGGAACGTCGAAGTCGACGGCTGCTCCCCCTCCAGAACCTGCGAGGACGCAGGAGGTTCGCCACCATCGCGATCTGTTCTGCCGATCGACCCGTCACTCACGTCCGCACGAACGTCCGGTGTCGGCGATCCTGTTGCATCGGTGCTGGTCAGGCCCGGATCCTGTGGTGTCGGCACGCCCAGGAGGGCGTCCAGGGGCGACACCGGTGCGTCGGCGGCGGCCAGGCCCAGCCGCCGGGCGACCTCGCGGGCGAGTCGCTGGTAGGCGCGGGCGCCCCGGCTCGACGGGTCGAACTCGGTGATCGGCTGGCCGTAGCTCGGTGCCTCCGACAGCCGCACGGTGCGGGGGATCACGGTGCTGTAGGCCACGTCACCGAAGTGGCCGCGGACCTCGTCGACGACCTGCTGCGACAGGTTCGTGCGCCCGTCGAACATCGTCATGAGCACGCCGCCGAGCGTGAGGTCGTTGTTGAGTCCCGACCGGACCATCTCGACCGTCTGCAGGAGCTGCCCGAGTCCCTCGAGGGCGTAGTACTCGCACTGGATGGGCACCAGCACCTGGTCGGCCGCGACGAGCGCGTTGACGGTGAGCAGGCCGAGCGAGGGTGGGCAGTCAACGAGGATGACGTCGTACTGGTCCCGGATCGTGTCGACGGCCTCGCGGAGTCGCCGTTCCCGGGAGAACTGAGGGACGAGCTCGATCTCGGCGCCGGCCAGGTCGAGGCTCGACGGGACGATGTGCAGGCGGCGGACGGCCGTGGGCTCGACGGCGTCGACGATCGGGAACTGCTCGACGATGACGCGGTAGGCCGAGGGGGCGCCCTGCGAGACGCGGAGGCCGAGGCCCGTCGTCGCGTTGCCCTGCGGGTCCAGGTCCACCACCAGCACGTCCAGGCCCTCGCCGGCGAGGGCGGCCCCGAGGGACACGGTGGTCGT
>CAZDIF010000057.1:0-2645 GCA_964505365.1 uncultured Actinomycetota bacterium | reverse complement strand
CCCACGTCGGTGCGGCGGTCACGGCGGCGCCAGTTCACGGGTTCCCCTCGGAGTCGGTACCCCCGTCGCCCGGGGTTCGGCGGATGATAACAACCAAGGGCGCGGTCGGGTCCCCGTCGTCCCCAACCTCGTCCGGGGTGGCGACGATGCTCGCCCGGGCGGCGCGGAGGGCGGGCGCGGCCGCATCGACCTCCTCGCGCCACCGTTCGCCCTTGATCGCGTAGACGAGCCCGCCGGGTCGGAGGAAGGGCACCGTCCAGCCGACGAGCCGGTCCAGGGGGGCGACGGCGCGTGCGGTGACGAGGTCGAACCGTCCCCCGAGGGGGCCACGCTGGAGCTCTTCCGCCCGCCCGTGGATGGCCTCGACCGCCACGCTGAGCTCCCGTGCGGTCTCCTGCAGGAACGCCACCTTCTTCTGGGTCGCGTCGAGGAGCACGACGTCCAGGTCCGGGCGCACGACCGCGACGACGAAACCGGGGAAGCCCCCACCCGAACCCACGTCCAGGAGCGTCGCCGGGCCGCGGGGGAGCATCCGGGCGAACGCGAGGCACTCCGGCAGGTGGCGGTCCCGGAGTTCCTCCCGTGCTCGCCGGGACACGAGGTTGTGGCGCGACTCCTCGACCCGAGCGATGTACGACTCGAGGAGGGCATCCAGGTCGGTGGTGGACGGCATGCGGGAAGGCTAGCGAACCCGTCACGCGGCCCGGCGTCCCTGCCGATCCGTTCCACGTGGAACCGGCCCCGGCGGTCACCGAGCCGTGTTCCACGTGGAACCCGTCCGCAGGAGTGCGGCGGAATCGTGCTGTGACCAGCGGGGATGGGCGGGATCCGCGCTCCCGGGGCGATCTCAGGCGGAGCGATCGGAGAACGGATCTCCGGGCAGTTCACGCGCGCCCGCCCATCCTCGCGCGTCGTCGCAGGTCACCCTGCGGTCATCGGCTCGGCTCGCGGTTCCACGTGGAACCGACACAAGAAGAGCCCGGGCCGAGGCCCGGGCTCCACCGTTGCGCGACCGGATCGGTCACTCCACCTCGATGACGACACGCCGGCCGGGCTCGCGGCCCTGGCTGCGGCTCGTCACTCCGTCACGCTCGCCGACGAGTCGGTGGACGGCCTTGCGCTCGAAGACGTCCATCGGCTCGAGTCGCTCGCTGTCGCCGGTGTCGAGTACCGCGTCGATCGCGTCCTCGGTCTTCTCCAGCAGCTTCTCCAGGCGCCGGGCCCGGTATCCCTCGACGTCGATCTTCACGCGGGACCGCTGCTGGAACTCCCGCTGCATCGCCGACCGCAGCAGCTCCTGGATCGCCTCGAGGGTCTGGCCCCGACGGCCGATCAGCGCGCCACCGCCCACGTCGACCACCTCGATCTCGGCGAGGTCCTCCTCGTCGAGGATCCGGATCTTCAGGTGGCCCGGCAGGTCCATCGCGTCGAGCAGGCCCTCCACGAAGTCCGCCGCGGCCTCGGCCTCGTCGTCGAGCGTCGGCTCGTCGGAGGCGTCGCCGGCGGGTTCGGGCTCACGACTCGGCGCGGCCTCACGGCCCGGGGCGGTCTCGCCGACCGACGCGGTCTCCTCGACCGACGGCTCCACGTCATCCTGGTCGTCGTGGTCGTCGTCGGGGTGCTGCGCGGCGGTGACCTCCGCCTCGATCGTCACGTTGACGTCGCTGAACTCCACCTCGTCGGGAAGGTCCACGCGGACCGTCACGTCGCGGTCGAGGAGGTCACCGAGCGCGGTGCGCAGCACCTTGACGATGTCGTTGCCCTGGGCGGTGGCTCGCATGCTCATGGCTGTCTGGCTCCTTCGAAAGGGGATGTCACCCGCGCGAACGGCGGGAGCGACGGTTGGGGAGATGGCTGCTGGATCCCTTGGTGCCGGTGCCGTTGGCACGCGACCCGGACGAGGACCTGCCGTTGCCGCTGGTGGGGGAGGAGTGGCGCTTGCCGTTGCCGGACTTGCCCGCATTGGGCTTGCTGGACGCATCCTTCGAGGCCTTCGAACCGCCCTTGCCCGAGGCCTTCGAACCGCCCTTGGCTGGGCCCTTCGCGCCGCCCTGGTCGCGCTTCTCGGGCTTCTTCTCGGCCTTCTTGCCCGACTTCTGGGGGGCCGCCGCGCGGTCCTCGTCCGCGTGCTCCTCGACCTCGTGCAGGATGATGGCCTGCTGGGCGATCTGCCAGATGTTGGTCGTGACCCAGTACAGCAGCACGCCCATGGGGAAGTTGAAGGAGATGACCGCCAGGAAGACCGGCATCACGTACATCATGATCTTCTGCTGCTGCATCTGGGCGCCGTCGGCGGTCGCCGCCGACTTGGCGATCATCTGCCGCTGCGACCAGAACATGCTGGCGGCCATCAGCAGGATCAGGACGATGCCCCAGAACCCGGCCGCACTGGCCGACGTGCTCAGTCCCGTCGCGTCCGGGGTGAAGATGTAGAAGTCGGACCGCAGGAGGTCACCGAGGGGCGTTCCGGCCGCGTGGTCCGACATCGGGGCGCGCAGGACGCTGAACAGGGCGAGGAAGATGGGGGCCTGGGCCAGCAGCGGGAGGCAGCCGCCCGCGGGGTTGACGCCGGCCTCCTGGTACAGGGCCGTCATCTCCTCGTTCATCTTCTGGCGCTGGGCCTTGTACCGCTCCGGGTCCTTCTT
>CAZDIF010000056.1:2458-10240 GCA_964505365.1 uncultured Actinomycetota bacterium | reverse complement strand
CCGAGCTCGTCGGCCAGCTGCTTCGTGCCGCAGTGCTCGCACTTGGTGGCGTAGTCCCACCAGTAGCCCTCGCCGTCGATCAGGGTCAGCACGAGCGTGTCGGTGCCGTCGCCGATGGCGACCGACCGGACCCACAGCCCGTACTCCTGGTCCCAGGCCTGCACGGCGTTGGCCGGGCCGATGCCGAACCCGCCCATGTAGATGCAGTTCGGGTTCTCCGGCCACGGCGATCCGGCGTGGGCGAGGTGGTCGAGGTGGCCCTCGGGATCCTCGACCAGCTGGGTGAGCAGGCTCTCGTCCATCCGCTCGCAGGCATCCGGGTCGGTCTCCCACTCGCCGCCGTAGTCCTCGGGACGCGGCTCGATGGAGGTCTTCGCGGCACCCACGAGCGCCCAGCCCGGCTCGAGCTCTGCGCCGGACGCGGTCGTCGGCCCCGGCGTGGGCTCGGTCCCGTCTGTTGCGGCGTCGTCGTCGGTGGGCGTCGGGGAGGGCGCCGTGGTCGCCACCTCGTCGAGCGGGCCGGTCTCGCCTGACGGGGGCGTGGGCACGTGCACCGGTGCGAGGCCGGCGCCGGCCCAGGCCGCGGACACCGTGAGGGCACCGGTGACCACGGCCAGCAGGACGAAGCGGATCGGGCGTGACGGATTCACGGGGGCCTCCGGACGGGCGTGGATGTCGCCTGTCGGAAGATTCCCCGTGGCCCAGCCCAGATCCTGCCTGGGATCCGAAATCCCGTCAGCGGTCCGCGGCCGCGACGCGTACGGTCGACGGTGATGCGACGACTGCTGAAGGAGGACCCGTGCCACTCACGGTGGAGGAGCGGACGCCGAGCACCCCCGTCGACGTGGCCCGCCTCGCCGAGCAACTGCGCGAGGAGGCACACGGCGCGGACCACGGCCACGCGGCGATCGCGCTGACGCCCGGCCGCGATCGGGCGTTCACCCAGACGGTCGTCGCGCTGCGATCGGGGGCACGACTGTCGCCGGACCACTGGAACGGGCCCGCGACGCTCCAGGTCCTCGAGGGCGTCGTGGCCATCGAGGGGATCGACGACGACGTCGGCCGCGGCCAGTGGGCCGCCGTTCCGGCGCCGAACGCGGCGATCGAGGCGCGCGAGGATGCCGTGGTGCTCCTCACGGCCGCGGCGGCCGGTGAGGACGCCGACAGCGAGCGGGGACACGAGGCCGAGACGGCCGACCCCGGCGACCCGAACATCGACGAGGACGAGCACGAGGACCTGGGTCCGAAGGACAGCGACCCGGCCACGATGTCCGACATGGGCCTCGGTGGACCCTCGACGACCTGACGGCGGCCGCCGGTCAGGCCCCGGCCACCCCGGCCTCCGCGACCAGATCGTCGAGGTGGGGGCGCACGTCGGCGATCCGGGCGCGTGCCGCGCCAGTCCAGGGGTCGTCGCGCTGGCCGAGCCGGCGGAACAGCGTGTCCACGCGGTGGTCGCGAGGGGCGACCCGCCCGAGCTCGTCCCAGTCCAGGGGCGTGGCCACCGGCGCGCTGGCCCGTGCACGCACCCCGTATGACACGACGCTGGTCTGCCCGTAGGCGTTGCGCAGGTGGTCGAGGAACACCCGCCCGCCCCGGTCGGCGATCCGGTGGGCGATCGTCGTGCGGTCCGGGTGGCGCCGGGCGACGACCCGGGCGAGGTCGTGGGCCACGTCGCCCACGGCGTCGAAGCCCTCGGTCGGCTCGATGGCGACCACGACGTGGTAGCCCGCCGATCCCGAGGTCATGAGGCGCGGGTCGAGGCCGACCTCGAGGCACACGTCGCGGACGGCGCGGGCGGCCAGGCGCACGCCGTCGAGGTCGTCCTCCTCGGGGTCGAGGTCGAGGACCAGGCGGTCCGGTCGCTCCAGGTCGTCGGCGAGGCTGAGCCACGGGTGCAACTCGATCGTGCCGAACTGCACCAGCTCGAGCAGGGTGGCGGTCTCGTCCACGACCACGTGGCGCAGCACGCCGCCCTCGCGCTTGGGGACGTCGACGCGGCGGACCCAGGAGGGCAGGTGCTCCGGGGCCTGCTTCTGGAAGAAGCCGGCGCTGCCGATCCCCTCCGGGTAGCGCTTCATCGCCACGGGCCGTCCCGCCAGGTGCGGCAGCATCAGGGGCGCGATGCGCTCGTGGTAGGCGAGCAGGTCGCCCTTGGTCAGCCCCGCGTCCGGGAAGACCACGCGATCGGGGTGGGACACCTCGACCGTGCGGCCGTCCACCTCGTGCGGTCCGGCCCTCACGTCGGCCTCCTCACCGCCGAGGGTCAGGTCGCGGCGAACGTGCGGACCACGGCCACATTGAACGCGTCGAGGTCGCCGGGGTTGCGGCTCGTCACCAGGGCGCTGTCACCGCGCTCGTCGATGATGACCTCCTCGTCCTGCCAGGTCGCCCCCGCGTTGCGCAGGTCGGTCTGCAGGCTGGGGAACGACGTGAGGACGCGGCCTTCGACGACGCCGGCCTCGATCAGCGTCCACGGTGCGTGGCAGATCGCCGCGACGGCCTTGCCCGCGTCGAAGAAGCCGCGGACGAACGCGACCGCGTCGGGGTCCTGGCGCAGGTTGTCGGGGTTGGCCACGCCGCCGGGCAGCAGCAGGGCGGTGTAGTCGTCGGCCGACACGTCACCAACGACGGCGTCGACCGGGAAGGGATCGCCCTTGTCGAGGTGGTTGAAGCCCTGGATCTTGCCGCCCTCGGTGGAGACGAGGTCGGTGTCCGCGCCGGCGTGCTCGAGCGCCTGGCGTGGGCTGGTCAGCTCGATCTGCTCCGTGCCCTCCGGGGCACAGAGGATCGCGACACGCGTGCCATCGAGTTCCGCCACTGGGGCCTCCTGTCTGCAGGTCGCCATCGACCCTACGACCCCGAGGCGCGCCCACCCCGGCCGGACGTCCGGGGCCCGGCGGACTGCGTCCGATCACCGGTACTCGGGGGTCTCGAACCCGAAGCGCTCGCCCTGGCTCCACGCCCGCTGCTGGTTGCCGTGCACCGGGATCCCCCCGGCGTCCTTCAGGATCCGGGCGAGGTGCAGGAGGTTCCACGTCATGAAGGTGGTGTTGCGCTTCGTGAAGTCGTTGTCCATGCCGACACGGGTCCCGTCGTCGCGCTCGTCCCCGTACGACGGGCCGGGGCCGGCCTCGCCGATCCACCCGGCGTCGGCCTGCGGCGGGATCACGTAGCCGAGGTGCTGGAGCGAGTACAGCGTGCCCATCGCGACGTGCTTGATGCCGTCCTCGTTGCCGGTGACGAGGCAGCCGCCGACCCGGCCGTAGTAGGCGTACTGGCCGTCGTCGTTGAGGATGCCCGAGTAGCTGTACAGCCGCTCGATCACCCGGGTCGCCACCGACGACCGCTCCCCCAGCCAGATGGGCGTCATCAGCACGAGGATGTCGGCGTCCATGACCTGCTGCTGGATGTCGGGCCAGTCGTCGTGGTCGAAGCCGTGCTCGGTCATGTCCGGCTGCACGCCCGGGGCGATCTCGTGATCGACGGCACGGATCGAGGTCACCCGCACTCCCTGGTCGCGCATGATCGCCATGGACGCCTCGCCCAGCAGGGCGGTGTGCGAGAGCTCCGGGCTGGGCTTCAGCGTGCAGTTGATGTAGACCGCCGACAGGTCGTCGTAGCTCGCCGGGGGACGCGTGTCCGACATGGGGCCTCCTCTGGCCGCGCGCCCCGTCTCGTGGTCAGGGGCACCCCGAAGTGTGCACCGTCAGCGAACGTCTGCGCGCGGTCTCGCGCACACCTCGCCCACGCCGTCGAGGTGTGCACCGTCTGCGAAACTTCCAACGGGGTTCTGCGCACACCTCGCCGGTCGCTTCAGTGCGGGCTGTCCGGGCCGATCATCCGACGGACCCGGGCGATGTCCCCCGACCACCCGCACGGCCGGCACCACACGTGGTAGACGCGCCGGTCGGCGGTCCAGTACTCGGTGGCGATGCCGCCGGTTTCGCCGATGGCGGATCCGCAGTCGGGACAGAAGCGCGGCAGGTCGTGCAGGTGGTTCATGCGGTCGACGTCCCAGCGGTCCCCGCGCAGTGGCGACCCCGCCCCCTCCGAGCCGGGCCGGTCGACCGCTGGCGTGGGGCTGGGTGCGGTGGGCGTGTCGTGCTCCCGCGTCAGGACTGCACCTCCTGGACCTCGGCGACCTCGTCGGGGGTCACCTCGCCGCGGGCGATGGCCGCGTCGATGTGGAACTGCCGCAGCCACTCCTTCTGCGGGGAGTAGCGGCTCGACCCCATGTCGATCCAGTCGGTGGCGAACCGGAAGCCCGCGCCGAACTTGTCCTTCTCGAGCGGCAGCTCGATCATCTCGTGGTCCTCGCGGACGACGCCGATCGGGTCCTTGCCGTCCTCGACCGCGGCCATGTTCTCGCGGAACATCTTCCGCAGCATCAGCACACCGGTGTCGGACGTGCCGAGGTGCTCGGCGGTGCGGTCCATGATCGAGCCCTGGGTGACCCAGGCCATGATGTCCTGGCCCTCGACGTAGTCGACGATGTGCGTGCCGTCCTCGCGGATCCACGGGAACTCGTAGGCGACGGGGTCCCGGTCCGGGAAGTCGGTGACGCCCTCGGGTGCGTGGATCGTGTAGAAGTACTTGTGGGTGGTCTGGTCGTCGACGGGGACGCGGATCTGCATCTGGTAGATGCCGTTGCCCCCGACCCACATCTGGTAGGGGAAGACCAGCGGGTGGCCGATCTTCCAGTCGTCGGACTCCTCCGACTGCCCGTCGAGCAGGCGGCGCTTGACGATCCCGTGCTCGAAGGGGTCGAAGGCGGTGCGGATGTGCCGCTTCTGGAACGACACCGGGGCCACGAACCCGGTCTGCTCGCCGATGAACTTGAAGTACTGCCCGTGCAGCCACTCGACATGGTGCGGGTCGACGGCGTTCTCCATGATCTGCAGCCACGAGCAGGGCAGCTCGGTGTGGCCGATGTCGCGGATGCCGTCCATCACGAAGGCCTCGTACCGGGGCAGTTTCGGGGCGGGACGCGGACCGATGTAGGCGAAGACCAGGCCACCCAGTGCCTGCGCCTCGCCGGTGAACACCGTGATCTTGTCCTTGAACACCGAATCCGCGGGTTCGGCGGGCTGGTCGAGGCACGACCCGTCGGGCGCGAACTTCCAGCCGTGGTAGCCGCACCGGAGCCCGTCCGGTTCGACCACGCCGTACACCAGCGAGGCGTGCCGGTGGGGGCACGTCTCCTGCACGATGCCGTAGCCCCCGTCGGGCGTCTTCCAGAGCGCGAACTCCTCGCCGAGGAGTCGCACCCTCTTCACCGGGAAGCGCTCGAGGTCGCTGACGAGCGCCACCGGGTACCAGTAGCGCCGGAGCAGCGCCCCCATCGGGGTACCGGGTCCCACCTGGGTGAGCTCGTCGTTCAGTTCCTGGCTCAGCATCGGCCTGTCCTTGTCAGTCGAGGATGGTCACGGTCCCCGCGGAGCCGTCGACGCGGATGCGCATGCCCGTCTCGATGTCGCGCGTCCCGTAGCCGGTCCCCGTCACGGCCGGCACCCCGTACTCCCGGCAGACGATGGCGGCGTGCGACATCACCCCACCGATGTCGGTGACGCACCCGACGATCTTGGCGAAGGCCGGCGCCCATGCGGGCGCGGTGATCGGGGCCACGAGGATCTCGCCGGTCTCGATCTGGTCGATGTCCTCGGCGGAGTTGACGCGGCGAGCCAGGCCTTCGACAACACCCGGCGACCCGGCCATGCCGGTGATGGCACCGTCGTCCCCGTCCGCGCCCAGCCACTGGTTGACCGAGTCCGTCGTGATGCCCCAGAGCATCACGGTGAACGGCTCCGTCACCACCTCGGGCGGTCGACCCAGGGCCTTGGGGGCATCCCAGCCCCGAAGCGCCTCGTACGTGGCACGGCGCTCGGCGACGATGCTGGGCCAGTGGTGCGGTCCCCGAGCCGGGGTGGCCGTGGTCCAGGCGGAGTAGAGGTCCCAGACGACGTCGTCCAGCTCGTCGAAGCGGATCATGAAGACGTCGTCGGGATCCTCGACGAAGCCCTCCTTGGCCAACGTCGTGCCCAGTTCACGGCCCTTGCGCCACCACGTCGACATCGCCCAGTGCTCGATGTAGAAGTTGTGGTTCTCCACGTAGGGGAAGACGACACCGGCCAGTCCGAGCTTGGCGTCGAAGGCCTCCCGGTCCTCGTCGCTGTCGAGCAGTTCCCGGTACTCGCCGATGATCCGGTCGCGTTCCGCGCGGATCTCCTCGATCGGCCGGGCGATGGACTCCCCCGCCTCGACCTTCTCGATGTAGCCGCGCAGGTAGTTGTAGGCCGTCGAGGGCTTCTCGAGCCACGTCCGGTCGAAGTGGTAGAAGCCGGTCCCGTCGGAGAAGTTGAACCACGGGTGCTTGACCTCGTCCCACGCGGCCAGCCACTGCTTGCCGGCGTCCGAGGACTCCAGGTGCTCCCGAGTCGCCTCGGCGTCCTCGAGCCGGAACGCGTCGGCGACGCCGAGGTCCACGGCCGTCTGCGCGAGCTTCTTCAGTTCCTCGTTCGGGCGGAACAGGTCCACCTCGACGCCCGCGACCATCCGCGCGATCGCCAGGTCCGGGATCGACGGGAACGCCTCCTTGCAGAACCCGAAGAAGTCGAGGTAGGCCGCGTAGCCGAGGTTCAGGAACTCGAAGTGGAGGTTCCAGACCTTCAGCACCAGGTCCTTCAGCCGACGGACCGATGCCACGAGGTCGTACCCGGTGCTGATCCCCCGGCCGCTCGTGACGAGGGACAGGTCCTCGGCCTCGGGCAGAGGGAAGAAGTCCAGGCCGTCGATCTCGGCGATGCTGTCCTGGATCTTGGTGAGCCACCGCTCGTACAGGTCGTCCCAGTTCTGGAAGTAGTGACCAGCGCGCTCGGTGAACTGGGGGACCCGTGCCTCGATCACCGCCGGATCACCGATCTCGACCGGCGAGAGGTAGGCGTAGCCGTTGAGGATCCTGGCGTCGACGCCCTGGCTGGGCGGCACGCGGAAGATCCGGCTGTTGTACTGGGACAGGGACGCCAGGGCCACCGTGAAGACGGACGCGTCCCACGGGGTCAGCGCCCAGCCCCAGTGGATGGAGTCCTGGAACCAGAACGTGTTGTCCTCGTAGTCCCGGCGGTCCTCGCTGAACACGTCCCCGTACGAGTACAGCTCCCGCCAGTTCTCCCCGCCGGGCGGCGGGTCGAGTTCGAACGGACTCGGAAAGCGGTCCTTGACCATGGTGTGCTCCCTCCCAGATGTGCCCGTGTCTGCAGCGCGATCGATCGACCGCGCGTGGTGTCTTCAGTCCTTCTTCGCCGCCAGTGGCGCGACGAGCGTGTTGACGATGGAGTCGAGGCCGGTCAGGCGTTGCGGGGTCTCACGCGTGCGGTTCGACCACACGGTCTCCGGCCGGCTCTGCAGCAGGACGACGTTGGCGCCGTCGGGCAGGTTTCGGTCGATCGCCCACTCGACGTCCTGCGGGCGGCCGTAGTGCTTCTCCGCGCGGCGGGCCATCGTCGCCACCGCGCACACCTCCTCGTCGGTGAGGCACGGCGCGTTGGCGCGGTCGTCGTCGACCTGCATGACCTCGACGCCGGCACCGTCGAGCCGGTACTCGATCGACTTGCACGAGATCTCACGGCGCGTGACCTCGTGCAGGACCTTGTCCACGAGGTAGTTGTCCGGCGTGACCTCGCCGGACACGACGGCCTCGCCGAATCCCCAGGACGCGTCGATGGCCACCTGGGACCGGTCGCCGTTGGACGGGTTCAGGGTGAAGGCGACGCCGGCGGCCTT
>CAZDIF010000056.1:0-2358 GCA_964505365.1 uncultured Actinomycetota bacterium | reverse complement strand
TCCGGGTGGCTGCGCAGCGTGTCGTAGGCCTCGGTGGTCACGGCGAAGCCGGGTGGGACGGGCAGGCCGGCGCTCATCATGGTGCCGAGGCTCGCGTTCTTGCCCCCGACGCGCGGCCGGTCCTCCTCGGTGTACTCGTCGAACCAGACGATGTACGGGCTGGCGGTTCGGTCCGTCATGGCGCCTCTCCCTTGCGCAGTGCGGACGGTGGACAACGGCTGGTCGGGGACGGTCGGGCACGCACGGCACATCTACGGGCCTCCCGGCGTCGGCACGTCGGGCGGCACCCACCGCTCGTCGAGCTGCCAGGTCGGCAGCGACTCGATCTGCGGCACGACGATCTCCTGCACCCGGTTCCGGTAGGTGACGAGCGCGTGCCGCAGGCCCTCGGACAGCTTCACGCGGACGTGCTCGGTGTTGTACGGCTCACCGGGGTCGTAGCCGAGCGCCGCGGTCGCGAACGCCCGGATCGGGCCGGAGTGGCTGCAGATCGCCAGCCGCGCACCGGGGTGCTCGGCGGTCAGCCGCTGGATGCCGACCCAGAACCGCCGCACGCACATCGCCGGGGGCTCGTAGTGCAGCATCGGGATCGTCAGCCAGTGCTGGATCGGGTCGCCGCCGCCCTGCTGCGTGTTCCAGAACCGGTCGATCTCGACCAGCCACAGCGGCCGCTCCCCCATGGCCGTGCGCTCGAACTGCTCGAGGTGCCGGTAGTACTGGCGGAACGCGCCGGTCACGTCGCGCAGGCCCTCGGGGGTCGCCACCGCGAAGTTGCGGAACTCCTCCATCGCCCTGGGCTCGACGACCTTGACGTCCTTCTCGAACATCTCGAGGCCGTCGAGGAATCCCTTGTGGGCCTGTGCGGCCGTCTGGCCGGCGCGGTTCGTGGCCGCGCCGACGAACACGACCGTCTCGCCGTCCCGGACCCGCTTGGCCAGGGTGTGGCCCCACTCGTGCGCCTGCCACGTGCCGAGCGGCGTCAGCCCGGACTCGGTCGAGTAGCCCTGGGTCTCACCGTGGCGGATGAGGTAGACATCGCTGGCCAGCCGCCGGCGGGCCTCCGGGGGCGGGGAGATCTCCTTGTTGCGGTTGTCCTCCGACAGTGCCCGCTGCATCCCCGGGCCGGTGCGCTCCCACAGGGGTGGCTGCGGCGCGGTGGTCGGCTCCTGGTCGCGGCGCTCGCGGAAGCGGCGCAGGTACAGCGGCGTGCCGTCGTCGCCTCCGTGGGCGTCCGCGGCATCCTCGCGGCCCTCGCGCTCCTGGCGCTCCAGGTAGCGCGCGAGGTACATGGGTGCCTCGTCGCGCTCGGTGCGCCGCAGGCGGGGGCGCTGCCCGTCGCCGTCGGTCATCTGCTCCTCCGTCACGAGTGCACCGTCAGGAAGCGCTGGTCGACGACGCCCTCGTAGTAGAAGATCGCCCGGCCCATCTCGGACTCGGTCCACGTCACGGGCTCGCGGTCGGGGTCGGCCCAGTAGCCGCCCGTGTAGACCTCGTTGCGGTTGCCGGCCGGGTCGAAGAAGTACAGGCCCCAGCCACGCGTCGCGCCGTGGCGGGTGGGACCGGCGTCGATCGGCACCCCGTGGAAGGCGCACTGGTCGGCGGCCCGGCGCAGGTCGTGCCAGTCGTCCACCCAGAACCCCACGTGGTGGAACGCACCCTGCGGGCCGGTGATGAAGGCGAGGTCGTGCGAGCTGTGGCTGCGCTCCAGGAACGTGCACAGCTGGTAGCCGTCGTCGGACACGATCTGCTCGGTGAGCCGGAAGTCGAGGACGTCGCGGAAGAACGCCGTGGTGCCGTCGACGTCCTCGCACATCAGGAACACGTGGTCGATCCGTGGCGGGTGGATGCCCACCATGTTGATCGGCTCGGGCGGCGGGTTGGTCTGCGGCAGTCGGTTGCCGACCTGGGCCATGCCGTGGACGAGGTCGACGGTGTGCCCGGACGGCGCCTCGAACCGGATGGTGTCCCCGCTGCCGGGGCCGACCTCGCCGGCCGCGAGGCGCTTGACGGCGACGCCGGCGCCCTCGAGCCGCTCCGCGTAGTGGTCGAGGTCCTCGGGCTGGTGGACCTTCCAGGCCAGCACGTCGAGTCCGTAGGTCGGGGCGTGGTGCAGCACGATCGAGTGGTGCTGGTGCTCGTCCCAGCACTTCAGGTGGACCCGTTCGGACTCGCGGGCGGTCTCGGCCAGCCCGACCACCTCGGTGTAGTAGGCGGTGGCCAGTTCGAGGTCGGGGACGCGCAGTTCGAGGTGGGACAGCCGCAGGATCCCGTGGCTGTCGCGCTCGGCTGGTGCCGGAGTGGGGCTCACGTGTGCACCTTCATGAAGCGCTCGTTGAGCTCGCCCTCGTAGTAGAAGAT
>CAZDIF010000055.1:0-10410 GCA_964505365.1 uncultured Actinomycetota bacterium | reverse complement strand
GGGCCAGGTCCGGGAACGTCGCCAGCCCGCCGGTGAGGGCGACCGCGAACCCGTCCCGCAGCACACGGGCGAACCACAGCTCGAGGTGGGCCGGGTCGAGCCCGGCCGACGCGAACGCCGACGCGACCGGGTCGAGGCCGAACAGGGTCTCGTTGGCGTCGAGCACCACCAGCCGCATGCGGGCCTCCTCCCGGATCGGGCCCACCGTAGGGACGTTCGGTCCCGAACGGCGGGGTGCACGCCCAGCGCGCGTGCCTAGGCTCGAACCGGCGGCGCGATCCACCGCCGCCTCACGACGTCAGGGAGCAACGTGGTCACGAGCACGATGATGACGACCCCGCTCACGGTGACGCAGCTGCTGCGCCACGGAGCCCGGGTCCACGGCGAGCGGGAGGTGGTCACGTGGCAGGGCGAGTCCGCCCGCCGGGTCACCTTCGCGGACACGAACGAACGGATCGAGCGGCTCGCCGGTGCCCTCGACGCGCTCGGCATCGGCGAGGGCGACGTCGTCGGCACGTTCATGTGGAACAACCAGGAGCACCTCGAGGCCTACTTCGCGGTGCCGTGCAAGGGGTCGGTGCTGCACACGCTCAACATCCGGCTGTTCCCCGAGCAACTGTCGTTCGTCATCCAGGACGGCGGCGACAAGGCGATCATCATCGACGACTCGCTGGTGCCGCTGCTGGCGCGGGTCAAGGACGACCTCGGCGACGTGGAGCACATCATCGTCGTCGGCGACGGCGACGCCTCGGCACTGGACCGCGAGGTGCTGCGCTACGACGACCTCCTGGCCGAGCAGACGCCCGGCTACGACTGGCCCGACGTGGACGAGAACGCCGCCGCGATGATGTGTTACACGTCCGGCACCACGGGCAACCCCAAGGGCGTGGTCTACAGCCACCGGTCGCAGTGGACCCACACGATGGGGGCGGCCGCCGGCGGCCTGCACACCAACGACGGCGACCGCACCCTCGTGATCGTGCCGCAGTTCCACGCCAACGCCTGGGGCCTGATCTACATCTGCTGGGCCATGGGCTCCGACATCCTGCAGCCGGGACCGTTCCTGCAGCCCGAGCCGCTCAGCGCGTTCATCGCGGCCGAGAAGCCGAACTTCTCCGCGGCCGTGCCCAGCGTGTGGAACGGGGTGCTGGCCCTCGGGCAGCAGACCGACCTCGACCTGTCGTCGCTGGAGCGCGTCGTGGTCGGCGGGTCGGCCGTCCCGCGGTCGATGATCACCGCCTTCCGCGACCAGTACGACATCGAGATCGTGCAGGGTTGGGGCATGACCGAGATGTCGCCGCTCGGGACGCTGGCGGTCCCCCCGGCGGGTGTCGAGGACCCCGAGCTCGACGCCGACTGGCGCGCCAAGACCGGCCGGATCGTGCCCGGGGTGGACATGCGCATCGTCGCCGACGACGGCACCGAACAGCCGTGGGACGGCAAGGCGATGGGCGAGGTGCAGGTCCGCGGTCCGTGGATCACCGCCGGCTACCACAACACCGAGGCGCCGGAGAAGTTCTCCGAGGACGGCTGGCTCAAGACCGGCGACGTGGCGGTCATCGAGCCCAACGGGTTCATGCAGATCGTCGACCGCGCCAAGGACGTCATCAAGTCCGGCGGCGAGTGGATCTCCTCGGTCGACCTCGAGAACGCCATCATCGGCCACCCCGACGTGGTCGAGGCGGCCGTCATCGGCGTCCCCGACGAGAAGTGGGACGAGCGCCCGCTGGCCTGCGTGGTCGTCGCCGAGGACGCCGAGCTGACCCCGCAGGGACTGTCCGAGTACCTGCAGGACCAGGTCGCCAAGTGGTGGATCCCCGAGCGCTGGACGTTCGTCGACGAGGTCCCCAAGACCTCGGTCGGCAAGTACGACAAGAAGGTCCTGCGCGGTCGGCACGAGTCCGGCGAGCTCGAGGTCACGACCCTGTGACCTCCGCCAGCCTCACCGGAGGAACTGGACCTCGCTGACGCCGGCACGGTTGCCGTCGGAGGGGGCCGTGCGGGTGAACCACACCAGCACCACCCGCGCGTCCTCCGGGAGATCGGCGGCGACCTGGTCGGCGCCCGTCTCCGACGCCACCGGCTCGCCCCAGTCGGCCGGGTCGCCCGACGGCTCGTCCGGGAACGCGTACAGCTCGACGTCGGACCCCTGCGGGTCGAGGGACACCTCGACGCGCGCCGCAGGCTCGTCGACGCGGAACCAGATCCCCACGCCCTCCTTGAGGCCACCGAGGTCGCGGCTGTTGTAGCCCTCGGTGTCCCAGCGGGTGGACGGGTCGCCGTCGTGGGCGAGCTCGACGCTGTCGGGGTGCTCCGTTCCGCCCTCGCTGAGCGGATCGAAGTCGCTGGCCGCCGCGACCTCGACCGGCGTGGTCGCGGAGGCGCCGCCACCGCCCGCACCGCCACCGCCGCCGTTCATGGTCGAGATCAGGCCGAGCGCCCCCAGGATGCCGGCCACGCCCAGCAGCGCGGGCACCAGCCGTGGCGGCGCGCCGCGACGCGGGCGCTTCTCCGGGGCCGCGGGCTCGTCGGTCGTGGGTGCCCGGCTCACGGTGGTCGTCGCCGCCGCGGGCGCCAGCACCTCGGTCGGCGGTGACGACGGCACGGGACCGGCCTTCGGTGGCGACAGCGTCGCCGAGGGCATCACGGTGGTCGCGTCCGGGTCCTCGTCCGAGTCGGGCTCCGGCGCGGCCGGGTACTCGTGCACGGACGCCAGCAGCTGCTGCACGGGGATGGCGGGCTGCTCGGGCACCAGCGTCGACAGCAGGTCGGCGAGCGCGACGGCGTCCGGCGGCCGGCGGCCGGGGTCGCGACGGGTGCAGGCCTGGACGATGCGGTCGAGGACCTCGGGGACGTCGGGGCGCACGTCGGACGGCGCCGGCACGTCGTCGGCCAGCCGGCTGCGGGTGATCTCGGCGACGGTCGCGCCCCGGTACGGCGAGGCGCCCGTCAGGCACTCGTAGAGCAGGAGGCCGAGGGAGAACACGTCCGCACGCGGGTCGACCGGCTGTCCCTCGAGCTGCTCCGGGGCGACGTAGCCGATGGTTCCCAGCATCGTGCCGGGCGTCGTGAGGTCGTCGCGCTGCTCACCCAGCACGTGCACGGCACCCAGGTCGACCAGGCGTGGCACCCCGTCGGAGGCGAGCAGCACGTTCCCGGGCTTGACGTCCCGGTGCACGAGCCCCCGCCCGTGCACCACCGACAGTGCCGAGGCGATCCGGTGGCCGATCGTCGCCACCACCTCCGGGGCGAGCGGTCCGCTGCGGGCCAGCACGTCGGCGAGCGACGGCCCGTCGACGAGCTCCATCACGAGGTAGGGGACGCCGTCGTCCTCGCCCACGTCGAAGACGGTCACCAGCGACGGGTGCGACAGGGAGGCGGCCTGGCGAGCCTCGCGACGGAACCGTTCGGATGCCTGGCGGTCACGGGCCAGGGCGGGGCGAAGCTCCTTGACGGCGACGTCGCGGTGCAGCTGGCGGTCACGCGCCCGCCAGACCGTGCCCACGCCACCGTGGCCGATCGCGGCCTGCAGGCGGTACCGGCCGGACAGCACGCGTCCGCCGGCCACCGACGACCCGGTGGCCGGACGTGCGTTGCCCCCAGCAGGCACGGAGGGGTGTGCTCCTTGGCGCGGTCGCCGAAACGGTACGGCCTCGGCGTCGAACGGACCCGTGTCCGGACGGCCAGCCCCGTGCCGGGACCCGGGTCCCGTTCTGGGCGGATTCACCCCGATGCCGTATCCCCGGCGGGTCGCTGACCGCTCACCAGACCGACACCCCCGGCGGGCCCGGGTCGCGTGCGCTGTGCGTCGCATACCGAGCGACGAACGGACGCACGCCCGGGTGCGGCTCAAGGACCGCGCGCCGGGGGCCGAGCATGCTCGCAGAAGTCCTCGAAGGGGGCGGGCATGTCCGCACTGTCGACGGGAACGGTCGGGAGTTGGTGGCGACGCCTGGTGCTGCGACACCGGGGCCCCTACGGACTCGACGACGACTGGGCCGTCGTGCCGGGACCAACCGCGAGCACGGAGTTCGCGGTGGGGCCGCCCGGCGTCTTCCTGTTGGACCACCGGCACGTCCGCGCGGCGGAGACCGCCAGGACGGCCCGCGGGTGCGCCGCCCAGCTGACCGCCCTGCTCGGCACGTGCGTCATGGTGACACCCGTCCAGGTGGACCACGGCACCACCGTCACGGCGCACCAGCCCGCAGCGGCCACCGTGGTCACCGAGGTGGTCCTCGGTGACTGGCTCGCCTCGCACCCGTCCGCCCACGACGTGCGCACGCTGGCACGGCTGCGCCACGCGGTCGGCACGCTGGCCTGACGCTCGACCGGGCCCCCCGGCCACCTACACTCGCGAGCCATCGATCGCTGCCGCTCCCGTCTGGTCTCCGTGCTCGAGCCACTTCGCCGTCGTCTGCGCATGCCCGGCTGGTCCACCGTGCGGTGGACGCCGCGCATGGTCTGGCTCATCGGTGCCCTCAACGTCGTGGTGCTGGCCCTGGCGGCGGCCCCCTGGGTGCTGTGGGAGGGCTTCGGTCCGGACCGGTTCGACACCCGGGCCCTGGGCGGGGGCGGGGTCCTGCAGCCGGCCGGGGACGCGTCCGACCCGTGGGACGACCAGGCCAGCGCCTTCGGGGGCGCCGCCGACTGGCGCGACGAGCTGCCGTTCGACCTCGGTCCCGGAACGCGCATCACGCTGGTCTTCTCCGTGGGCTCGCGCGACATGGATGCCGAGGAGGCACGCCGGCTCCGCATCGGTGGGCTCGAGGCGCGCGGCAGCGACGGGCTCACCGACAGCATGATGCTCGTGATCGCCGACCGGGACACCGACGAGGTGGCCCTGCTGTCGGTGCCCCGGGACCTGTGGCTGTTCGACCGCGGACATCGCATCAACGCCACGCTCAACCACCACGGGCTCGCGGCGTTCGTCGACGACGTCTCGCGCGTGACCGGGCTGCCCATCCACCACCTGGTGCAGATCAACTTCGCGGCGTTCGCCGACCTGGTGGACGCCATCGGCGGCATCCCGATGGCGGTGGACCGCCCGCTGGCCGACCTCAAGGCGAAGCTGTACGTGCCGACCGCCGGGTGCTGGCTGCTCGACGGCGCGGACGCGCTCGCCTACGCGCGCAGCCGCAGCACGCTGACCCGGTCGGCGGACGGGGGGTGGCGCCTCGACGCGACGGCGTCCGACTTCGGACGGATCGACCGCCAGCAGCAGCTCGTGCGCGCGGCGTGGGACCGGGTCCGCGAGACCGCCGGTCCGTCGACCGTGCCGGACCTGCTCGCGACCGTCCGGCGCGGGCTCGTCGTCGACGAGGACCTCGGCGTGCAGCAGGTCCGCGACCTGCTCGGGGCTTTCCGCCACGTCCCGGCCGGGGGGTTCGAGGGATACACGCTGCCGACGGTCGGACGCCGCATCGGCGCCGCTGCGGCCCAGGTGCTCGACGTCGAGGCGGCACGTGAGGTCCTGACCCGCCTGCGGACCTGGCCGCCCGCCGACGAGGACACGACCCACGACGCCCACGTCGCGGACGGGACCACGGTCGTTGCCGCGGGTGCCGGCGGGCCGTGGGCGGCGGACACGGCCTGCACCGCGGACGCGGCCAGCCGACTGCCGGACCCGACGGGCCCGTTGGCCGAGATCCGCCGCGCCGGCGGTGGCACCGACGACGGGGACACCGACGGCGACCGGGGCCAGCCAACGCCCTCCTCGAGCCCGGACGACCGGCGCACCAGCGAACCAACCGAGGACCCCAGCCCGGGGCCCACCTCGACGGCACCCGATCCGGTGCCGACCGAGGATCCGTCGGACGACTCGACCGACGACGACCTGATTCCCTTCCCGTTCGGCGACGACTGACCCGATCGAGCCGACCACTCTCCCCACTGGTACGGTCCAGTCGAACCAACCAGTCGCTTCGAGAGGGAGGGCCGGCATGGGCCTCATGACGCTCGACACCGACGAGATCCGGGCCCACCTCGGCGACTGGCACCACGAGCACCGGGTGTTGTACGAGGGGCTCGCGGACGCGCTCGAAGACCTCATCCGGCGTGGGGTGCTGCCGCCCGACACCCGGCTCCCGGCCGAACGGCGGCTGGCGGACACCCTGCACCTGTCCCGGTCGACGGTCAAGGCCGCGTACGAGGCCCTCCGGGACCGCGGGCTCGTCGCCACCCGCCATGGCAGCGGGTCCATCATCCTCACCAAGGGCTCACCCTTGACGGGCCCGCGCGAGGCGCAGGTGGTGGCCGCGTTCCAGCCGAACTCGATCTACGAGGGGATGCTGCGGCTGGAGGCCGACGCCATCGACCTGCGCGGGGCCGCCTGGCACGGCACCGACCTCGTCGACGAGGACGTGCTCGCCGCGGCCCACGAGGGGCTGGCGAAGCTGCCCGCGGCCCACGGCTACTTCCCCCTGGGCATCCCCGCCGCCCGCGAGGCGATCGCGGACCACCTCACCCGGACCGGACTGCCGACCACCGCCGACCAGGTGATGGTGACCACCGGCGCCCAGCAGGGGATCTCGCTGGCCGCCGACATGCTGCTGGCCGCCGGCGACACCGTGGCCGTCGAGGAGCTCAGCTTCCCCGCCGCGATGAACTACGCCTCCAGCCGCCAGGCCCGGCTGCTGCCGGTCCCCCTGTCGGCCGGCAGCGTCGACGTGTCCGCCCTCGACCGGCTGGTCCGGGCCGCACGGCCGCGGATGACCTACCTGATGACCTCCGTGCACAACCCGACCGGCGCCGTGCTGCCCGGCCCCGCCCGGTTCCGGCTGGCCGAACTGTCGCGCGACTGGGACACGGTGCTCGTCGACGACCGCGCCCTGGCCGACACGCAGCTGGACGGCGAGGTGGCGACGCCGCTGGCCGCGCTGGTCGACGAGCACGGCAACCCCGACCGCCTGCTGACCCTCGGGTCGATGAGCAAGGTCACCTGGGCCGGACTGCGGATCGGCTGGATCCGCTCCACGCCGTCGATGATCGACCGGCTGTCGCGGATCAAGACGCTGACGGACTTCGGCACGCCGGTGCTGGACCAGCTGGTCGCCGTGGAGCTGCTCGCCGACCCCGAGCAGCTGCCCCGCCGTCGCGACGCGCTGCGCGAGCGGCGTGACGCCTTCCGGGCCGCACTGGCCGCCGCGGTGCCCGACTGGGACGTGCCGACCCCGCTCGGTGGCCTCGTGCTGTGGACGGGGCTGGACGGGGTCGACTCGCACGCGTTCTCCGAGGTCGCGGCCCGCCACGGCGTCGGGCTGGCCCCCGGGTCGGTGTCGTCGCCGACGCGTGCCGCCGCCGACCACGTCCGCCTGCCGTACGGCCGGCCGATCCCCGAGCTGGAGGAGGCGGCCGTGCGGCTCGGACAGGCGTGGCAGGAGATCGGCGACCGGCGCGAACGGCGGCCGTTCGACCCCGCCTGCGTCGTCGTCTGACCGCTACAGCGTCCGCGCGACGAACGCGGCGATGGCGTCGCGGCCCGCGTCGGACGCCCAGACGTCGGCCACGCGCCCGTCCCAGTCGGCCCCACGAGCGCCGACGGCGTCCTCGACGTCCCGGACCAGCTGCTCGTGGGTGAGGCGGCGGGTCGCTGCCGGCACCGCCGCGAGCCGCCGGGCGATCGCGGTGGCACGCTCGACCACCTCGTCGGCGGGAACGACCTCGTCGACGAACCCGAGCGCCAGGGCGTCGGCGGGCGCGTGCAGCTCGGCGCGCCAGACGGCACGGCCGAGCGACGCGCCGAGCCGGCGGCGCATCAGCTCGATCGCGACCGTCGGGAACGGCACGCCGACGGCGAGCTCGGCCAGGCCGACCCGGGCCCGGTCGTCGTCGGCCAGCAGGGCGTGGTCGCAGGCGGCCGCGAGCACCGCTCCCCCGGCGATGGCGTGTCCGTTGACCGCCGCGACCACGGGGGCGACCGTCCGGGCGACGGCCAGCAGGGTGTCGCCGAGGGTCACGACGAAGTCCCGCGCGTACCGGCTGTCCTCGGCGAGGATGCGCTTGAGGTCGACGCCCGCCCCGAAGGCCCGGTCATTGCCGGTGAGCACGACCGCCTCGGTCGCCTCGTCGGCGTCGAGGTCGCGGAAGGTCCGGTCGATCGCCTCGAGCAGCTCGATGTCCATGGCGTTGACCGGCCCGTGGTCGAGGCGGACGACGGCGACCCCGTCGTCGTGGCGGACGTCGATCATGCGGCGGCTCCCGGCTCGGCGGCGCCGCGAGTCTCGCCGGTCGGGACCGTGCGGCCCAAACTGCTGGTCAGGCGCCCGGCACCGGCTGCGGTGGCATCGGGCCCACGTACCGCGCGCTCGGCCGGATGATCCGTCCGGCGGTGTGCTGCTCGACGACGTGGGCGGACCAGCCGATGGCCCGGCTGACGGCGAACGTCGGGGTGAACAGCTCGCGCGGCAGCCCGGCGGCCTCGAGCACCACGGCGGCGTAGAACTCGACGTTGGCGTACAGGTCGCGGCCGGGCTTGAGCTCGGCCAGCACCTCGACGACGGCGCGTTCGACCTCGACGGCGAGCTCCGCGCGTGCGCCCCCGGTCTGCAGGGCGGTCTCGCGCAGCAGCGCCGCACGCGGGTCCTCGGTGCGGTAGACGCGGTGGCCGAAGCCCATGATCCGCTCGCCCCGGCCGACGGTGTCGCGCACCCAGTCCCGTGCTCGGTCGGCGGTGCCGATGTCGTCGAGCATGTCCAGCGCGCGGCTGGGCGCCCCGCCGTGCAGCGGCCCCGACAGCGCCCCGAGCCCGGCGACCAGGCCGGCGGCCACGTCGGCGCCGGTGGCCACGACCACGCGCGTGGCGAAGGTCGAGGCGTTGAAGCCGTGGTCGATCGTGGTGACGAGGTAGCGCTGCAGGGCGGCGACCTGCGTGTCGGTCGGGGTCCGGCCGGTGATCATCTGCAGGTACGCGGCGGCGACGCCGAGGTCGTGGTCGGGCGCGATCGGCTGCTCGCCGGCGCGCAGCCGGTGCAGGGCGGCGACCAGTGTCGGAACCGGCGCGACCAGTCGGACGGCCTGGTCGGCGACCGTCCCGGTGTCGACGTCGAGGCTGGCGGGGACGCCGAGCTCGGCACCGAGGGCCGACACCGCGGTGCGCAGGTCCGCGAGGGACGCGGCCTTGTCGCTGGCGGCCGCGATCGCCGGCAGCAGGGCGGCGGTGGCCTCGGGCACGGCTCGGGCATCACGGACGCGCTGGCCGAACGCGGCGGCCTCCTCCGCGTCGGGGAGGTGACCCTGCAGCAGCAGGTGCCAGACGTCCTCGACGGTGCGGTGGCGGGCCAGTTCGGTCGCGTCGTACTGCCGGTAGTGGTAGAAGCCCTCGTCGCCGCGGACGTCGCCGATCTCGGTGTCGGCGACGACCACGCCGGCCAGCCCGGGTGGGGCGATCAGTGGGGAGTCGGAGCGGGTCACGGGGCGTCCTTTCGCCGGTTCCGGTAGCGGGAGGTCTTGTCGCGGTTGCCGCAGGCGGCCATGGAGCACCAGCGCCGGGTGCCGGGGCGGGAGGCGTCGTGGAAGAGCAGCGAGCAGTCGTCGGCCGCGCACTCGCGCAGGCGGGCCGGGTCGCCGGTGGCGACCAGGTCGACGGCGTCGCGCGCGACCGTGGACAGGACGGCCGCGACCGTGCCCGCGCTCGGTGGCGGGGCGGTGCCGTCGGTCGCCAGCGAGAGTGGCAGATCGGGCCGGGCCGCGGCGGCGTTGACCACGGCGACGTCGCCGGCGTCGAGGGGCTGGCCGCTGCCCCACGCGAGCAGCGTGCGGGCGATCGCGCCACGCAGCCGACGGGCAGCCGCGAGGTCGTCCTCGGTGGCAGCTGGCGGGTCGGCGACCAGCCCCGCCTCGACGCACCAGCGGGCCAGCGCATCGGGGGTGCGCAGGCGCTCGAACCCGCGTCGCCACCGCTCGCCGATGGTGGCGACCAGGTCGAGGCACGGACGCCCGGCGAGGAAGTGGAAGCCCAGCTCGTCGGCCTCGACGTCGAGGTCCACCGCCTCGCTGCGGCGGTGTGGGATCCGCTCGGCGGCGGTGTCGGAGAGGGAGCGGGCGTCGACGACCATGGCACCAGTATAAGTGGTGTTTCGATGTGGCGCCGGTGGGGGTCGCCAGTCGCACGGCCGCCGGGTACGGCTTTGCGCCCCCTGCCGACGGGCCGTATCCTCGCCCGCCGCGCCGGGTTTGCCCGGCGCATGTTCATGGTGGCTGTAGCTCAGTCCGGTTAGAGCGCCTGGTTGTGGTCCAGGAGGCCGGGGGTTCAAGTCCCCTCAGCCACCCCAGCACAACGTGCCGTGCACCCCCGGTCGAAGTATCGTGGGCGCCGGCACCACATTTCGCGCCGTTAGCTCAATTGGTAGAGCATCCGGCTCTTAACCGGCAGGTTCTAGGTTCGAGTCCTAGACGGCGCACCCCGCAGATCCC
>CAZDIF010000054.1:9212-10438 GCA_964505365.1 uncultured Actinomycetota bacterium | reverse complement strand
CGGATCGCCCCGACGATGTCGGGGGTGCCGCCCTCCTCGCGGTGCTCGACGTCGTCGAGGTAGCGGTGCTCGGTCGGGTTGACGTACGCGACGGTCCCCCCACCCGGCACCGACGGGACCGTGTTGGTGAACAACTCGCGCCGGGCCGCGAGCACCCCCGGCGTGCCGGGACCCCCGACGAACTTGTGCGGCGACACGAAGACGGCGTCGAGGTGGTCGCCGTCGCGTTCGTCCTTCCGACCGAGGTCGACGTCGACGTACGGCGCGGCAGCGGCGTGGTCGAAGAAGCTCAGGGCCCCGTGCTCGTGCAGCACGCGCGCGACGGCGCGCACGTCGGTGAGGATGCCGGTGACGTTCGACGCAGCGGAGAACGACCCGATCCGCAGTGGCCGGTCCGCGTGGGCCACCAGTTGCGCGCGCAGGTCGTCGAGGTCGATGCCGCCGTGCAGGTCCTCGTGGATCGTGACCACGTCCGCGATGGACTCGCGCCACGGCAGCTCGTTCGAGTGGTGCTCGTACGGGCCGATGAACACCACCGGGCGCTCGTCCGGTGGGATGTGGTCGCTCAGCCCGTACCGCCGGTCGAGGTCCGCCGGCACTCGCAGGTTCAGCACGTCGACCAGGCGGTCGACCGCACCCGTCGACCCCGAGCCGCAGAACAGCACCACGTGCTCCTCGGGGTCGGCGCCGAGGCCGGCGGCGACCAGTGCCCGCGCATCCTCGCGGAACCGGGTCGTCTGCAGGCCGGTACCCGACGACTCGGTGTGCGTGTTGGCGTACCGCGGCAGCACCTCGTGCCGGATGAAGTCCTCCACGAAGTCCAGCGCCCGCCCGGACGCGGTCCAGTCGGCATAGACGATCCGTCGGGGCCCGTACGGGCCGTCCAGCACCTCGTCGTCGCCGATCACCCCGGATCGGACCGCCGCCACCAGTGGGTCGTCGTTCGCCATCCTCGCCATTCCGTCGTCGGGCTGCCCAGTGTGCGACATCGGTGGTGGCCGGGCAGGCGGGGTGCGGATGCCGCATGTCGGCGGCCGACACGCCACACTGCGCGCATGTCGACCACACCACCACGACAACGGGACGAGCTCGAGGCCTGGGGCCCGACCGTCGAGGGCAGCGCACGCCGACGCGGCGGGCGCAGGACGACGCTGCTCGTCGTCCTCCTGCTGCTGGCGCCCCTGGTGTACGCCGGGTTGCTGGCCACGACGATGTCCTCCGCCATG
>CAZDIF010000054.1:0-9112 GCA_964505365.1 uncultured Actinomycetota bacterium | reverse complement strand
TCCTCGGCGCCCTGGCGGATGAACTCGCCACGCCGTCGACCGTGCTGAACCCGCTCCGGGCCTTCGACACAGCACGCTCGGTCGGCGGCGCGATGACCGTCGACCAGGGACTCGGGATGATCGACCTCGCCCGTCTGGGACTGGGTGGCCGCGCGCTGGCGGGTGGATCGGCGGTGACCGAGACCGTGCCGGCCTCGGGTGCCACCATCGGCGGGGCCTCGGTGCTGGTGCCCGACGAGGGCGCCGCCGAGGAGGTCTTCGCCCGATTCCGGTCGGGACGGGTCCTGGAGGAGGCCGTGCCCGACGACGGCGCGTCGCCCACCCCCTGACGCGACCACGAGGAGCCTGAACGTGCGGGTCCTGCTCGTCTGCCTCGGCAACATCTGCCGGTCCCCCACCGCCGAGGCCGCTGTCCGGGAGGCCGCCGAGGCGGCCGGCGTCGACCTCGAGGTGGACTCCGCCGGCACGGGTGGCTGGCACGTGGGGGACCCGCCCGACCGGCGCATGACCGCCGCGGCCGCCGAGGACGACCTGCACCTGCTGGGGGCCGCCCGGCAGCTGACCGTCGAGGACTTCGACCGCTTCGACCTGCTGGTCGCGATGGACCAGACCAACCTCCAGGACCTGCACCGGCTGGCTCCGGACGACGAGGCGCGCGACCGCATCCGCCTCTTCCGCGACTACGCCGGCGAGCACGGCGAGGGCGTGCCGGACCCCTACTACGGGGGCCCGGACGGGTTCCGCGAGGTCGTGAGGATCGTGCGACGCGCGGCCGCCGGACTGGTGGAGGCCGTGCGGGACGGCCGCGCGTGAGCGGTCCCCCGGAGCTGCCGGCGAGCCTGGGCACGGTCGCGTCGCAGCAACGGCTGGGCGGCGGGGACATCGGCGAGGCGTGGCGGGTGCGGACCGAGGACGGGCGCGACCTGGTCGTCAAGCGCACGCCCTACGACGCGGACCTCGAGGCCGAGGGCCTGCGGGCGCTCGCGGACGTCGGTGCACCGGTGCCGTGGGTCCACCACGTCGCGCCGGACCTGCTCGTCATGGACCACGTCGGCGGGCCGCCGGACTGGCGCGGGCTGGGCGCGCGGCTCGCGGCTGCCCACGACCCGGAGCGGGTCGCGGGGACCGGCTTCGGCTGGCACCGGGACAACCTGCTCGGCACGGTGCCGCAAGCCAACACGCCCGCCGACGACTGGGGGGCGTTCTTCGTCGCCGCCCGCGTCCGCACACACCTGGCCGACCCCGCCGTCCCGCCGGCGCTTGCCGAGCGGCTGGAGCGCGCGTGCGACGGCCCGCTCCCCGCGC
The DNA here is from genome assembly GCA_964505365.1 of uncultured Actinomycetota bacterium. Lineage (GTDB taxonomy): Bacteria > Actinomycetota > Nitriliruptoria > Nitriliruptorales > Nitriliruptoraceae > CAWCLK01. The sequence goes on along the minus strand of CAZDIF010000054.1, from coordinate 7,807 downwards.
TGCTGGACCACGGCGCCCGGCCGTCGCTGGTCCACGGGGACCTGTGGCCCGGCAACGTGGTGGCGGGCCGCTGGCTGGTGGACCCGGCGGTGCACCGCGCCGACGCCGAATCCGACCTTGCGGCCGCCATGTTGTTCGGTGGCGTGCCCCGCGCCTTCCTCGACGCCTACCGCGACGTCCGACCCCTGGACCCCGGCTGGGAGGACCGCCTCCCGGTGCTCCAGCTGCACCACCTGCTGGCCCACGTGCGGATGTTCGGGACCGGGTGGGCCGGCGCCGTCGAGGCCCGCCTGGACGCCCGGGGCTGGTGACCCCGACATGTGCCGACGACCCCCGTCGTTACACTCCCGCCGTCCATCCTCTCCTCCACGGGGGCCAGGTCCACGTGACCCGTACCGACGACGACCAGCACACCCGCCTCGCGGGACCCGCCGTGCCCGAGGCACGGCCGCCACGGGCATGGCTGCGTCCGGCCGCCATCGGCCTGGCCGGGGCCGTGGGCGCGGCCGTGGTCCTGTTCGGAGGCCTCGCGGTGGCACGGGCCGGCGAGGCCCTGCCCGGGACCACGCTCGAGGGCGCCGACGTCAGCGGGCTCGGCGAGCAGGACCTGCGGGCCGTCATCGACGACCTCGTGGCCGCCCGGCGTGACGCCGAGGTCCAGGTCGAGGTCGCCGGGCAGCAGTTCACCTTCTCCCCCGGCGAGGAAGGCTACGGCGTCGACACGGACGCGACCGTGCAGGCGGTGGTCTCGGCCGGTCGCTGGGGCCCGCTGGGGCTCGGCGGCCACGTCTCGGCGACGTTCGGCGACGAGCGCAGCGTCACCCTGACCGAGCGCGCCGTCGAGGACACCGTGCGCACCTTCGTGCAGCAGGTCGTCGACCAGGTGGACCAGCAGGTCCATCCCGGCAGCGTGCGCGTCAACGCCGAGACCCTCGAGATCGAGACGACCGCCCCCCGGGACGGGGTCGAGGTGGACGTGGACGGATCGGTCGACGCCGTGCTCGACGTCGTCGGCGACCCGGACCCCCCGGTGGTCCAGTTGCCGGCCACGGTCACGCCCCCGCCCACCGACGACGCAGCCCTGAGGGACGCGGTCACACGCGTCGAGGAAGCCATCTCCCAGGACCTGGTGCTCACGGCCAACGGCGGCAGCACCACCCTGACGCCCACCGAGATCGCGACCGTCCTGCGCACCGAGGAGCGCGACGGCCGCCTGCGCATCGTGGCGGACCAGGAGGCGCTGGCGAACGTGCTGTCCGAGGACCTGCCACGGCTCGAGGTCGAGCCACGCGACGCCGCGTTCCGCCCGGTGTCCGGGTTCACCACCTTCGACGCCCAGGGAGCCGCGACGTGGACGCCGCGTCCGGCCGAGGTGGAGATCGAGCCGAGCACGCCCGGTGCCCGGTACAACCCCGAGCAGGCGGCCGAGCAGGTCGGGGGCCTGCTCGACAACGGCGTGCACGAGGCCGAGCTCGAGCTCGAGGTGGTGCCCGCGGACCTGACCACCGAGCAGGCCGAGAACCTCAACATCGACCACCTCATCGGCACGTTCACGACCTACCACCGGTGCTGCCAGAACCGGGTGAGAAACATCCAGCGCATGGCCGACATCGTCCGCGGTGCGGTGCTGCGACCGGGTGAGGAGTTCTCGATCAACGACCACGTCGGAAAGCGCACCATCGCGAAGGGGTTTGTCGCCGACGGCGTGATCTTCAACGGCGAGATCCGCGACGAGGTCGGCGGCGGGGTGTCCCAGTTCGCCACCACGATGTACAACGCATCGTTCTTCGCCGGCATCGAGATCCTGCAGTGGCAGGCCCACTCGCTGTACATCTCCCGCTATCCGCTGGGCCGGGAGGCGACGCTCAACTACGGGACGATCGACCTGCGCATCGCCAACGACACGTCCAACGGCATCTACATCCACACCTCCTACACCGGCGAGTCGATCACCGTGTCGCTGTTCGGCAACAACGGCGGCCGGACCGTGCGGGCGACGTCGGGCAGCCCCTACGACTACCGCGGCTTCGACACCCGCCGCCGCAGCACCAGCGACCTGTACCGCGGCGAAGAGCGGGTCGTGCAGTCGGGGTCGCAGGGCTACAAGGTCACGATCGAGCGCATCATCGAGGGTGGCGGCAAGAACGAGACCGAGACCATCACGACCGTCTACTCGCCGCAGCCGCGCATCATCGAGGTCGGCACGGCCGATCCCCCGCCGGAACCCGAGCCCACCGAGACCGAGAGCCCCACGGAGGAGCAGACCACCGAGGGCAACAACGGTGGCGGCGGGTCCGGCGGCGATGGCGGCGAGGACGGCAACCCGTAGGGCGGGTGACCGTCCGGGTTCAGCGGTGGGCGGCCGTGCGTCCCAGCTGTCGTGCGGCCTCGACCACGTCGTCCTCGGTGACCAGCACGTGTTCCGCCGCCGGCCCCAGCGGCACGTAGGAGTCGAGGGCGCGGACGGCGGTCATGGCCGCGGCCACGCCGGACTCGACCAGGCCCGCCACGACGGCGTCGGCGATGCCCCCGCCCGTCGCACGGCACTCGTCGACGACCAGGACACGGCCGACCTCGCGGGCCTGCTCGACGACCACGCGCATCGGCAGCGGCTGCAGCCATCGCAGGTCCAACACGCGCAGCCGGATGCCCTCCTCCTGCAGGAGCCGGGCGGCGGCACGTCGGGCCATGCGGACCCCGTTGGCGTAGGTCACGACGACCACGTCGGCGGCGTCGTCCCAGCGTTTGGCCTGCCCCGCACGACCGTCCACGGGCCCGTCCGCGGCCGTGGCCCGGCCGGCCGGGAAGACGCCGACGGTCCCGGGCGGGAGCACACCCTCGGCCGGGTACCCGGTCAACCACCCGTCGTCGCCCTCGTCGTGGAGGTCGCGCTGGTGGTACAGGGCGATCGGTTCGAGGAAGGCGACGACGCGGCCGTGGTCGGCGGCCAGCGCGGCGCTGGCCCGCAGCAACCGGGCGGCGTCGTCACCGCGTGACGGTGTCGCCAGCAGCAGGCCCGGGATGTCACGCAGGGCGCCGATGGCATTGTCGTTGTGGAAGTGGCCCCCGAAGCCGCGCTGGTACGCGAACGCGGCGACGCGCAGCACCATCGGGGTGGTGAAGGCCCCGTCCGACAGCCAGGCGGTCGACGCTGCCTCGCCACGCACCTGGTCGAGGGCGTTGTGCAGGTAGGCGAGGTACTGGACCTCCGGGATCGGCAGGTGTCCCGTCAGTCCGAACCCCTGGGCGGCGCCGAGGATGGACGTCTCGTCGAGCAGCGTGTCGAAGACCCGGTCGGTCCCGAACCGGGCGTGCAGCCCGGCGGTGATCCCGTACACGCCCCCCTTGCTGGCGACGTCCTCGCCGAACAGCACGGCCTCCGGGCGGTCCAGCAGCAGGTCGTGCAGCGCCTGGTTGAGGCGGGCACCCAGCGTGCGCCGCATCGGGGGGACGGCGTCCTCCGGCAGCTCGAGGCCGGCCTCGGCCCAGGCCGACACCCGGGCGCTGGCCGCGGCCTCGCTGCGCGACGGGGCGTCGAGCCTCGACGTGGCCTCGTCCAGCAGCAGCGGGCCCATCACCTCCGCGGACGATCCGGCGTGGCGCACCGGCACGGTCGCCGTCGCCGTGCCGACGAGCTCGCGCACCTCCTCGCGGATGGCGAGCAGCTGCTCGCCCGTGACCAGCCCCGCTCCGACCAGCCACCGGGCCGTCGACAGCAGCGGGTCGGCCCGCTCGGCAGCCGCGACCTCGTCCCGCGTGCGGTAGCCCTCCTCGACGTCCGAGCCGGCATGGCCCCACAGTCGCACCGTCGGCAGGTGCAGCGCGACCGGCCGCCGCTCGCCGCGGACGAGCTCGACGGCGTCCCGCACGGCCGCCCAGCGGCGGCCGAGGTCGCCGTCCGCCCGCACGTACGCGATCCCGGGGAGCGCAGCCAGGGTCTGCTCGACCCAGCCACGGGGCGTCGGGACCGAGATGCCGAGGCCGTTGTCCTCGCAGACGAACAGCACCGGCACCGGGGCGCCCTGGCGGCGGGCCCAGCGGGCCATCGTCAGCCCCGCCGAGGTGGTGGCGTGGTTGAGGGATGCGTCGCCGAGGCTCACGCACACGACCGGGTCCGGGCCCACCTCGGCGGTCCGGTCGGTGGGGACGAGGCGGCCGGTGGCGGCGCGCCCGAGCGCGATGGCGGTGCCCACGGCCTTGGGCACGTGCGACGCGATGGTGGACGTCTGCGGTGGGATCCAGTGCTCCCGGCTGCCCCACACCTTGTGGCGACCGGCGGCGACCGGATCGGTGGTCGAGGCCTGCAGCGACGCGACCGTGTCCCGGACGAACGCCGCGAGGTCGTCGCGTCGGCGGGCCGCCACGAACGCGCCGGAGCGGTAGTGCAGGAACGCCGGGTCGGTGGGTCGCAGCTGGTGGCCCACGAGGGCGTTGTGCTCGTGCCCGGCCGACGAGATCGTGTAGTACCCGCGCCCATCGGCCCGCAGACGGCGTGCGGCGACGTCGAGGGCACGGCTGGCCACCATCGCCCGGAACACCGACTGGGCCGTCGCCTCGTCGAGGTCGGCGTCCGCCGACGGCACGGACGGCGCCCCGCGCTCGACGAGGTCGGCGAGCAGGGCGTCGAGCGCCCGCTCGGTGCGTTCGACGCCGTCCTGCACCACCCGTGACGCTCCCGTTGTCGGATCGGGTGGCGGACGCTACTGCAGCACGACGCGACATCGCGCAGCGGTGCGCGATTCCTCACCCGCCGCCGTCCGACCCTGTCCGGATGACTAGTGTGATCGCGTCACCTGATGCCGCCGGACGGGAGTTGCCGGTGGTTCCCCTCACCCCTCCAGGAGGACGACCCGTGCTTCGACGCACCCTGCTCGCCGCACTCGCCATTGCGGGACTGCTGTCCACCGCCGCCCACCCTGCCGGGGAGTGGGCGCCCGCGGACGAGGCGACCATCCACCCCGGCGTCCAGACCGTCACCGACGGGGGCCAGTGCACGGCCAACTTCATCTTCACGGCCGGAGACGACGTGTTCATCGGCCAGGCCGCCCACTGCGCCGGCACCGGCGGTGCCACATCGACCAACGGCTGCGAGGCCGGCTCGCTGCCGCTCGGCACGCCCGTGGAGGTGCAGGGCGCCCAGCACCCGGGCGAGCTCGTCTACTCGTCGTGGCTGGCCATGCAGGACGCCAACGAGCAGGACAGGAACGCCTGCGCCTACAACGACTTCGCCCTGGTGCGCCTGCACCCGGACGACCACGCCCGGGTGAACCCGTCGGTCCCCGTGTTCGGCGGCCCGCAGGGCATCGACACCGACGGTGCGCCGGCCGGCGAGGAGGTCTACACCTACGGCAACTCGAGCCTGCGGCTCGGGCTGACCGAGCTGTCGCCGCACGTCGGCACCAGCCTCGGTACCTCCGGTGACGGCTGGACCACGGCGATCTACACGGCGACGCCGGGCGTGCCCGGCGACTCCGGCTCGGCCGTGCTCAGCCAGGACGGCGAGGCCCTCGGGGTGCTCGTGACGCTGGCGATCGCGCCCCTGGCCGGCTCCAACGGGGTCACCAGCATCGACCCCGCGCTGGCCTACGCCAACGAGCACGGCGGGCTCGGCACCCTCACCCTCGAGGACGGCGACGTCGAGTTCTCCGGCAGCCTCCTCAGCGTGCTGGGCGGCATCGGCTGACCTGGCGACGGCCCCCTCGTGCGGGCCCACCCTCGGATCCGCGGTCCGAGCGGTGGGCCCGCCTGTGCGCTGGACGAACGTCAGTAGGGAACCGGGGCCCGGGCATCGAACTTCCCCACGTCAGAGGTCCGCACGAATGCATGGACCACGACGACGGGAGTGCAGCATGCGCCGCATCAACAGCCTCGTGGTGGGCGTGGCCCTGGTCGCCCTCGTGGGTGCGCCCGCCAGCGCGCACGAGCTCGACCACCCGGCCCCCGCCACGTCCCTCGACGGGCCGATCTCCACCGCCTTCAACGCGGGTGGGGAGGGTGCGAGCTGGGAGCTCGTCACGACGATCGTGACCGGCAACCCGCACACCGACCTCGACTACTTCACGGGGCCGGACGACGAGCTGTACCTGTCGGCCGGGACGCTGGGCACCGGCGCCAACGGCGGCGGGCAGACCATCGTCCGGCTCACCGAGGGCGGGCGCCCCAGCCAGGGCGGCGACCTCGCGCCCGCGTTCGTGGCCGGCCACCCCTCGGCAGCCTGCACGTCGGACCCCGCGGCTGCGCTGGGGCTGCAGCACGACGTCGAGGCAACCCCGAAGGGTGACGTCCTGCTCAACACCGACTGGGGCGACGCCGTCGACCGCGACGCCCCGGCGCAGCTGCTGCTGGACGCCAGCGACGCCGAGGGCCGGTGCCACGACGGCGGCACGCTCGGCCTGGACGGCGCGCCGCAGGGCGGGATCGAGATCGTCGACGTGACCGACCCCGCCAACCCCGTCGAGATCGCGCTGACCAGCCACGTCGGCGAGGCCCACACCGTCAACGTCGACCCGTCGCGTCCGCACATCGCCTACGTCGTCACCTCCGACGCCGTCTCGGTCAGCGACGGCGTGCGGCAGAACGAGGTCGCGGGCAGCTCCGACCAGTTCGACCTCGACGGCTTCGAGATGCTGGACCTGTCGTCCTGCCTGACGGCCCCCTACGGCACCATGGAGGAGGGCCTGACCACGAGCGAGAAGCGCGACGCATGCCAGCCGGAGGTGTACCGGTTCCGCTACCCCGAGCTGTCGTGGTCGCTCGGCCACACCAACCAGGGCAGCGTCTACGGCTGCCACGAGCTGGAGGTCCACCCGGACGACACCCTGACCTGTGGCTCCGGGGCGGCGCTGATCACGCTGGACATGGCGGGCGTGTTCGCCGACACCGACGGTGACGGGCTCGACGAGATCCAGGGGACCCCGCTGGCGTGCAACCGGCGGGCATCCTCCTCGGCGGCGCCGTTCGGCACCGGTGCGCAGGTCACCGACTGCGTCGTGGGGCAGGACGGCACCGACCTGTCGGTCCCGGCATGGTGGTCACTCGGCGAGGACCGGCCGCAGGTCGAGGGGATCGGCTACCGCGGCTCGATCCACCACCAGGGCCGCGAGTCCACCACCGGCGCGTTCGAGCCGGCGTTCGACGCGACCGAGGACATCGACTTCAACCACGAGGCGGAGCTGACCCACTCGGGCGACTTCGTCCTGGCCACCGACGAGCGCGGCGGCGGTGTGGTGGGCGGTTCCCAGTGCTCCCCCGGCGTCGACCTCACGTACGCGAACGGCGGCATCCACGCCTACCGCGTCGACGGCCTGCGGGACAGCGAGACCGAGGGCGTGCCGGATGCCGAGACTGCCCACGAGGCCTACGCGCAGACGCCGGACGGCGACCGCGCCATCGCCCGCGCACCGATCAACACCCAGCCACAGGCCACCGAGTGCACCGCGCACGTGTTCCACCAGATCCCGGGCCAGAACCGGATCTTCATGGGCTGGTACTCCCAGGGCACCCAGGTGTTCGACTACGTCGAGAACGAGGACGGCACGTTCGAGTGGCACCACGTCGGATGGTTCACACCCGAGTACGCCAACACGTGGACATCGGCCGTCTTCGACTTCTGGGAGAACGACGACGGGAGCTGGACCTACCTCGGCGCCACAGGCGACTTCAACGTCGGCAACGGCCGCGGCGCCATCGACGTCTACGAGGTGACGCTGCCCGCACCGCGCCAGTTCGCCGACGGGTCGGCGCCCGAGGACCCGGAGGACCCCGAGGACCCGGAGGAGCCCGGCGACCGTCCCGAGTGCGACGACGA
>CAZDIF010000053.1:8386-10599 GCA_964505365.1 uncultured Actinomycetota bacterium | reverse complement strand
GTCGGCCTGCACCGTGCCACGGACCGTCGACACGGCGCGCTCGGCGATCTCGGCACGCTCGGCGTCGGTGGGTTCGCGGCCCTCCTCCTCGACGAAGGCGTCGACCTGCTGGTCGATGGCGGTGTTGAGGAACATGGCCAGGATCGTCGGGGCGGGCCCGTTGATCGTCATGGACACCGACGTGGTGGGCGCGCACAGGTCGAACCCGGCGTACAGCGCCTTCATGTCGTCGAGCGTCGCGATGGACACGCCCGAGGTGCCGACCTTGCCGTAGATGTCGGGGCGCTCGTCGGGGTCGCGCCCGTACAGGGTCACCGAGTCGAACGCGGTCGACAGCCGGGCGGCCGGCTGGCCCTCGGCGAGGTAGTGGAACCGGCGGTTGGTCCGGAACGGGTCACCCTCGCCGGCGAACATCCGCGCGGGGGCCTCGCCCTCGCGCTTGAACGGGAACACGCCGGCGGTGAACGGGAACCGGCCGGGGACGTTCTCGGACCGCAGGAACCGCACGAGGTCGCCGTGGTCGGTGGTGCGCGGCAGCGACACCCGCGGGACCTTGGTGCCCGACAGCGTCTCGCGGGTCAGCGGTACGTGGTACTCTTGGTCCCGGACCGTGTAGACGTAGTCGTCGCCCGAGTAGTCCTCGATCGTCTGCTGCCACTGCTCCAGCAGCTCGGTCGTGGTGCCGTCGAGGCTCGCCTCGACCTCCTCCAGCCGGCGGCGGACGGCCTCGCGGGCGGCCTCCTCGGACTCGTCCAGCCCGTCGAGCACCGCACGGTGCTGCTGCGCGGCGCGCGCCGCCTCGGCCTGCGCCTCGGTCTCGGCGTGATAGCTGCGGACGGCCTCGGCGATCTCGGACAGGTAGCGCTCGCGGCCCGCCGGCAGGACGGCGGACAGCCGCGTGGACACCTTCGTGTCGACCGTCGGGAGCACGCCCTCGCCCGCGTCGAGGCCGTGGTCGGCCAGCAGGCCCTTCAGGTGCTGGTACAGGCCGGTGACGCCGTCGTCGTCGAACCGGGCCGCGGACGTGCCGAACACCGGCATGTCCTCCCACGGCGTGCCGAAGGCCGTCCGGTTGCGGACCATCTGGCGGGCGACGTCGCGGCGGGCGTCCTCGGCACCGCGGCGCTCGAACTTGTTGACCGCGACCGCGTCGGCGAAGTCGAGCATGTCGATCTTCTCGAGCTGGGACGCGGCCCCGAACTCCGGCGTCATCACGTACAGGGCCGTGTCCGCGAACGGCACGATCCCGGCGTCGCCCTGGCCGATGCCGGGCGTCTCGACGATGACGAGGTCGAACCCGGAGGCCTTGATCGTGGCGATGACGTCGTCGAGGTGCTCGGGCAGCTGGGAACCGGCCGCGCGGGTGGCCACGGACCGGAAGAACACCCGGCCGGGACTGATCGTGTTCATGCGGATGCGGTCGCCCAGCAGCGCCCCGCCGCCCTTGCTGCGGGACGGGTCGATGGCCAGCACGGCGATGCGCAGCTTGTCCTCGAGGTCACGCCGGAACCGCAGCACCAGCTCGTCGGTCAGCGACGACTTGCCCGCCCCGCCCGTGCCGGTGATGCCCAGCACGGGGACGTGTCGCTTGGCTGCCGCGCCGCGGACCGCCGACACGAGTGACTCGGGCGCACGGCCGACCTCGACCGCGGTGACCGCCCGGGCCGCGGCGACCTCGTCCCCGGCGAGCACGGCGTCGACGTCCACGTCGCGCTCGGTGAGGTCGACGTCGCACGCCTCGATCATCTGGTTGATCATGCCCGGCAGCCCGTAGCGCTGGCCGTCCTCGGGCGAGAAGATCCGGGTGACGCCGCGTTCCTGCAGCAGCTCGATCTCGTCCCGGACGATCACGCCGCCGCCACCGCCGTAGACCTTCACGTGGTCGGCGCCGCGCTCGCGCAGCCGCTCGACGAGGTAGCTGAAGTACTCGACGTGCCCGCCCTGGTAGGAGCTGACCGCGACCCCCTGCACGTCCTCCTGCACGGCCGCGGTGACGACCTCCTCGACGGAGCGGTCGTGGCCGAGGTGGACCACCTCGGCTCCCTGCGACTGCAGCAGGCGACGCATGATGTTGATGGAGGCGTCGTGCCCGTCGAACAGGCTGCCGGAGGTCACGAACCGGACAGGATGCTCGGGCACGTGGAGGTCGGCGTCGTGGCGCTCGGGCATGGTGGTGGTGCTCCCTCTCGCGGGACCCACGGTACGGCGCGTGG
>CAZDIF010000053.1:6562-8286 GCA_964505365.1 uncultured Actinomycetota bacterium | reverse complement strand
GTCAGAAGTCGCCGGCGTGGCGGCGGAGTGCCCGCAGGACGGAGACCAGCTGGTCGACCTGGTGGGCCGACAGGCCGGGGTCGGCGAAGACGGTCTCGTTGAGGCGGTCCGTGGCGGCCAGGGCCGTGCGGCGTCCCTCGTCGGTCAGCACCGCCAGCTTGGTGCGCCGGTCGGTCGGGTGCGGCTGGCGGCGGACGAAGTCCTGGCCCTCCAGGCGGTCGACGGCGCTGGTGACGCTGGTCGGGTGGACCTGCAGCCGCGACCCGATGACCTTCAGCGGCAGGCTGCCGCGCGACGAGAAGTGCAGCAGCATCAGCACCTCGTAGCGGGCGAAGGTGAGGTCGAAGGGCCGCAGTTCCTCGTCGATGCGCGACAGCATGATCTGCTGGGCCCGCATGATCGAGGTGACCGCCGCCATGCCGTCGGCGGTGTCGCCCCAGCCGTGCTCGGCCCACTGGCGCCGGGCCTCGGCGATGGGGTCGATCGGCAGGCGGGGCTCGCTCACGGCGCCTCGGTGGGACGGGGCGGGTGAAGGCTACGGCGTCGCCGACCCAAAACCCCGTCGGCCGGGAGGGCGACCGCGTACCGTTCTCCGCCGGGAGACCAAGGGGAGTGGCAGGATGACGACGATCGAGGCACGGCCGGCACCGGCACGGTGGGTCCGCGGGATCACCCTGATCGGGGCCGTCGGGTTCGTGGTGTTCGGGCTGTGGGCGCTGGTGTCGCCGCAGGGGTTCTTCGACACGCTGGCGACGTTCGAGCCCTACAACCGGCACCTGCTGCACGACATCGGCGCGTTCCAGCTGGGGCTGGGCGCCGTGCTGGCCCTGGCGGCGTTCCCGGAGCGGGTCGACGGGCTGGCGGCCGCCCTGCTCGGCGTCGGGATCGGGTCGGCCGCGCACGTGGTGTCCCACCTGCTGGACCGGGACCTCGGCGGCACGCCGTCGACCGACATCCCGTCGCTGTCGGTGCTGGCCGTGCTGCTGCTGGCGGCCGGCGTCGCCCGGTGGACGGCCACCCGGCCACGCTGAGGGGCCTCGGGCCCGCTGGGTACCGTCGACGGTCCACGCGCCCGTCGAGAGGACCACCGTGGCCGACCGGATCCGCGTCGACGTCTGGTCCGACGTCGCCTGCCCGTGGTGCTACATCGGCAAGCGCCGGTTCGAGCAGGCGGTCGAGCAGTTCACCGCCGACCACCCGGACGTGGAGGTCGAGGTCACCTTCCACAGCTTCGAGCTGATGCCCGACACGCCCGAGGACGTCGAGGGCACGATCGTCGAGTACCTGCAGCGGAGCAAGGGGTGGTCGCCGGACCAGATCCGCGGGATGCACGAGCACATCGCCGGGCTCGCGGCGGAGGTGGGCCTGCACTACGACTTCGCCTCCCAGCAGCCGGCCAACACCCGCAAGGCACACCAGGTCCTGCACCTGGCCCGCGAACGTGGCCGGCAGGCCGAGGTCAAGGAACGGCTGCTGTCCGCCCACTTCGTCGAGGGCCGCCACGTCGGACGCGACGAGGAGCTCGCCGACCTCGCGGCCGTGGCCGGGCTCGACCGGGACGAGGTGCTGCGGGTCCTCCACGAGCGCACCTACGCCGACGCGGTCGACGCCGACATCGACCAGGCCCGGAGGCTCGGGATCTCCGGCGTCCCGTTCTTCGTCCTCGCCGGCCGCTACGGGATCTCGGGCGCCCAGCCGGTGGACCTCTTCCTGCAGGCGCTCAC
>CAZDIF010000053.1:4146-6462 GCA_964505365.1 uncultured Actinomycetota bacterium | reverse complement strand
CGCCGCTTCTACGTGGACGACTGCTTCGGCAACCGCCTCGAGTTCCTGCAACCGGCCGCCTGAGCCCCCGCTGCGGTCGGTCAGCACCAGCCGTCGCCGCCATCCTGCAGGAGCGGCAGGCGGTGGTCGTGGTCGTCGCCCGGCTCGAGGTCGATGCAGGCGCAGTCGTCGCTGCACGGGCCGTCGTGCCGTGGGGACTGTTCCAGCCCGGCGAGCACCTCCTGGAGGTCGTCGGCGAGCGCGAGCAGGTCGGTGATCCGCTGCTGCGTCTCGGCGAGGCGGTCGCGAAGGCGGTCGCGGAGGCGGTCGGCCACGGGCCCGCACCGGTCGCGATCCCAGAGGTCGACGAGCTCGCGAAGGCTGTCGGTGGGTAGTCCGAGTGCCCGAGCACGGGCGACGAACCGCAGCCGTGCGACGTCGCGGTCGTCGTAGGTCCGGTAGCCGTTCGGCTCGCGGTCAGCCGGCCGGACGAGCCCCTCGTCCTCGTAGTAGCGGATGGTGGTCGCCGGCACGCCCGAGCGCTCGGCGGCCTCGGCGATGCGCAGGCCCACGGTGTCCTCCGGGTCGACGTACCTCGACGGTATGGGGTCGAGCCACTCGAAGGTCAACCCCCGGGTCAGGGCATCCTCACCCCCGGCTGCCGGCCGGGAACGCCGTGCACAGGGGTTCACCGCCAGCATCGGGGTGGTCGTCGGTCCGGTACGGCTGGCCGTCGCAGACGTCCACGACGATGCCCTGCCGCAGGAAGCGGGCCTTCTGGTACCCCCCGGCCGGCTCGCGGCGTGGGTCCTCGTGCGGGTCCCCGTCGTGGTCCGCCGGGATGTTGCCGTTCGGCGGCGTGGCGTTGCCCGAGTCCCAGTACACCATGGCCGAACCCCGGTGCGGGTAGGGCGTCGTGTCGACGTGGAACGGGTCCTGCTCCCAGTGGAGCCCGTCGGCGAGCGCCGGCACCATCACCGGTGCGCCGATCGTCCGTGCCTCCACCTCCGCCGAGACGTTGGCGACCTGGTGGTCACCGAAGGCCACGTGCAGCAGCACGTCGTGCGTGGGGGTGCCGGGCAGCGGGTCGTCCGTCATGTGGTGCGCATAGCCGTTCGCCTCGGCGCGGTCCCAGAGCATCTGCAGCAGGGCGATGACGAGCTGCTGGTCCACCGGGTCCTGGTAGGCGAACTCGAAGATCCCGGACAGCGCCGGTTCCTCCGTCCAGTCCACGCTGCGGTCGAGCAGGGTCGAGTAGTTCATCCCGGGAACCCCCAGCACGCCCCGTTCGGCGTCGGGCGTCAGGGCCATCAGCGCCCCACCCATGATCGCGCCCTGGCTGTTGCCGTCGTAGGTGAGCGGGGACGGCTGCCGGGCGTGGGCGACCTCGATCGCCGGGGTGGCGAGTCCCCTGCCCCGCTGGACCTGGAACGCGGGGTGCGAGGCGAACCCGTCCGGGTGGATCATCGCGCGGCCGAGCATCATGAAGTTGAGGAAGCCCTGCTGGGACCGCTCGGCCACGGTCTCGAAGGACGGGATGGTGCCGAGGTCCGGCAGCCCGAACTGGGCCATGAAGTCCCCGTTGACGTCACCGCCACCGACGTCGGTCAGCAGGGTGATGACCGTGGCGACGTCCTCCTCCGACATCCCGATCCAGAGGGTCCCGCAGGTGGCGAAGCCCTGCAGCCGCATCTCCCGACCGGTGCTCCCGTCGAGCTCCCCGAAGGGGGAGCCCAGCAGGCCGTGCCCGTACAGCAGCGGCGTGGCCGGCCGACCCCCGTCGGCGGCGTCCTCGGGCAGGTGGCAGACGAACCGCGCCGCGAGGGTGCCGTTCTGGTCGGGCAGCCCGTCGTCATCCGGGTCGTGGAACACCGAGGTGGTCGGGCCGCCGGGCAGGTCGAGGTAGTTCGGCACGGTCACGGTGCCAGTGATCCGACGGGCGGTGCCGTTGTTGGCATCGGGGTCGAGGTCCTCCACGGTGTCGACCTCGAACGTCGGGGCGTCGCCGTCGACCCGCCGATCGGCGAGGTCGGTGTCACCCAGCTGCGCGAAGGCGTCGTCGCGGATGTGCAGGACCTGCTCGGCGAGGTTGCGCTCGGAGGCCACCGTGAAGTCCCAGGCGAGATACAGGTCCTCGCGGGCGACCCCGGCCCCCTCGAGCGTGGCGAACAGCGACTGCACGTGGTCGGCCCGGGGACCGTCGGCGATGCCGTCCCGGTGCTCGGCGAACGCCGGCGGGGCCGGGATGCGCTCACCCGCGCCGTCCCGGAGGTTCCGCAGGGCCACGATGTAGCGGTGGCCCTCCGCGAGGTTCACGGCCGGACGCAGGATCAGCAG
>CAZDIF010000053.1:1848-4046 GCA_964505365.1 uncultured Actinomycetota bacterium | reverse complement strand
CCGTCGTTGTCGTTCCACGCGGCCGGGTCGATGTGGCGGCCGGTGATCGCGCTCTGCGGCAGGCTCGTCCGCTCGAAGGCGACTCGGCGTCCCGTGTCGGTGGTCGGGTCCGCTTCTGTGAACGCGTCGTTGGGGAACGGCAGGAGGCACGCCCGATCGTCGAACGGGTCGCACGCGAGCGTCGTGGGTTCCGCCGTGGCAGGCATGGGACCGGTCATCGCCACGACGAGCGCCATGGCGAGGAGGGTCAGGACCCAGGTCCGTCGGTCGATGCCCCGCGCGAATCGCACACCAGCAGTACGCATGCCCTGCTCTCCGGTCCGAGGATGCACCCGCAGTTCCAGTCAAGGCGAGCCACCCGCGGGCCGCAAGGGTCGATCCGTGGCATGCTGCGCGCATGGAGCCGCGGTCCGTCGCCATCCCCGGGGCACGGCTCGCCGTGTCCGAGCGGGGCAGCGGGGAACCGGTGCTCCTGGTCCAGACGGCCCTGACCGCAGACGAGCTCGTCCCGCTCGCCGGTGCCCTGGCGGGGTTCCGACGGATCGTCCCGCACCGCCGTGGCTACGGCGCCAGCAGCCCGGTCACCGGTTCCGGCTCAATCCCCCGCGATGCCGCCGATGCGGCCGCCCTCCTCGCTGCCCTCGACGTCGAGGCGGCGCACGTGGTCGGTTTCTCCTACTCCGGCGCCGTCGCGCTGCAGTTGGCCGCGGACTGTCCCGACCTCGTGCACAGCCTCGTGCTCCTCGAACCTCCGCCGACGCACACGCCCAGCACCGCGGAGTTCCGCGCCGCCAACGACCGACTCCTCACGCAGCGCCACGAAGACGGGCCACAGGCCGCACTGGACGAGTTCCTCGGCCAGGTCATGGGGCCCGACTGGCAGGAGGCGACGGAACACCTGCTGCCCGGATCGGCCCGACAGATGGAGCACGACGTCCACACGTTCTTCGACGTCGACATCCCGGCGCTGCTCGCCTGGGAGTACGGGCCCGAGGATGCCTCGCGGATCCGGTGTCCGGTGCTGCACGTCGGGGCCAGCGACAGCGGCCCGTGGTTCGCCGAGGTCGCGGACCTCGTGGCGACCTGGCTGCCCCACGCCGAGCAGGTGATCGTGGACGACGCCGACCATGGCTTCCCGCTGACCCATGTCGACGCCGTCGCGGATGCCGTGTCCGACTTCCTGCGACGTCACCCGATCCGGACTGCGGCGTGAGCGTGTCGGCACCGCTGGATGGCGGAGCGCGCTACGGCGTCGTGGCGCGCACGCTGCACTGGACGATGGTCGTCGCCATCGCGGTGCAGTTCGTCGTGGGCTACGCGATGGACCGGTTCGAGGTGCTGGACTGGGCCGTCGACCGGTGGCTGGGTGGTGAGGACGACCGGTTGATCGTGGTGCACGCGGCCCTGGGCGTCACCATCCTCGTGCTGGCGACCGTCCGGGCGACGTGGCGTCGGGTGCATGGACTGCCGCCGTGGGCCGAGGGCCTGTCGGCGTTCGAGCGCCGCCTCGCGTCGCGGGTCGAGAAGGTCCTGTACTGGCTGATGTTCCTGATCCCCCTGTCGGGGCTGGCGCTGCTGCTGGTGTCCGGCGAGGACTGGGACCTCGGCCGGCGCGAGTGGGAGGCCCCCGTCGAGTGGGCCGACGACGACGTCCTGCTGGGGGCCCACATCACGACCCACCTCGCATTCTTCGCCGCGTTCGCGAGCCACGTCGGGCTGGTCCTCAAGCACCAGTTCGTCGACCGCGATCGCCTGCTCCGCCGGATGCTGTGAGGCACGACCCGACCGGACCTCAGCGACCCGGCGTCGGAGCCGGGGAGCCCATGCGCGAGAACCCCGCGTACCGGCCATCCACCTGCACGGTGCCGTTCTCACCGAGGTCCCGGGCCTTCTGCTCGAGCTGCTCGAGCATCCGGTCGGTGGGTTCGCCGTAGACCTCGATTCCCTCCATGTCGATGAGGTCGGCGAACCGGCGGAATGCCTGCGCCCCCACCTCCATGTGGTACTCGACGGATGCGGCGTCCGGGTGGACGGCGACCACCGTCATGCGCCCGGCCTCCTCGTCGATGTGGAATCCGTAGTAGAGGAGCTGCGGCTCGCGGTCGCCGATGAAGTCGACCAGCTCGGCCACGCCGTCCCGCACCTCCTCCAACCGGCCGGGCCGGATCCGCGAACGATCGATGTACACGATGGGTTCC
>CAZDIF010000053.1:0-1748 GCA_964505365.1 uncultured Actinomycetota bacterium | reverse complement strand
CGCGGCGTCGTCCCCGCCGGCGGCGACGGCGATGGCCGGTGGCTCCTCGGGCAGCGTGAACAGCCGCGCCCGGTCGACGGTGAAGAAGTCGCCGTGGGCCGTGACCTCCTCCCCGGTGAACAGCCGCGCGATCAGCCGGGCGGCCTCGTCCAGCATCGACAGGCGCCGTGCGGGTGACGGCCAGTCGCCGCCGACGACGTGCTCGTTGAGTGCCTCGCCGGTGCCGAGCCCGAGCGTGAACGTGCCGTCGCACATCCTCGCCGCGGTCGCGGCGGCCTGGGCGACGATCGCGGGGTGGTACCGGTGGATCGGGCAGGTGACCTGGGTGATGATGGGCAACGACGTCGCGTGGCACAACGCCCCGATGACGGTCCAGGCGAACGGGGACTCCCCCTGCTCGCCGATCCACGGGTGGAAGTGGTCGGAGATCGACAGGTAGTCGAACCCCGCCGCCTCGGCCCGCACGGCGTTCGCGACGATGCGCTCCGGCGGGTGCTCCTCCGTGATGATCGCGTACCCGACCTGCATGCTGGCTCCTCCTCGCGGTCCCCTCAGCATGGCGACGTGGCCGAGCGACACCCCGCCCGACTGGACAGCCGCCGGAGCCGCTGACCCGTCGGCACGCGAGGAGTAGTGTCGATCCGCACCCGACGAGGAGGTTTCACCGTGGGACTGCAGTGGGTCCACGAGAAGTCGCCGACCTGGGACGCCGACAAGCAGCGGGTCATCGGTGGTGCACCGGCGGGCGCCTTCGTATTGCCGTTCGACGAGGGCGACAAGCTTCCCGGCGACTGGTGGGAGGTCCGCGACGGGGACGACGGCCCGGTCGTGGGCTACGGCCGGCTCGACGTGACGTGGGGTGGGGACGCCGAGATCCTGCTGGCGTCGGATCCCGACCAGCAGGGCCGGGGCATCGGCACGTTCATCCTCCGGCGACTCGAGGACGAGGCGGCCGACCGGGGCATCAACTACGTCTTCAACAGCGTGCGCGAGCACGACCGTCGCGACGAGGTCGAGGGGTGGCTGACGGCCCACGGCTTCCGCGAATCGGGTGACGGTGAACTGCGCAAGCGCGTCGGCGGCGAGTAGTTTCCGCGTGGCCTGACCGGACGGCGACGGCCGATGGGGACCGGGCGGCATGGAGGTGGCACGTGGCGGAAGCCGGACTGTTGGATCACGACGCGATCGTCGTGGAGCAGGTGCGCAAGTTCATGGAGATGCGCAACCAGTACGGGCTGTACTCCACGGGCGGGGAGCGGATCGGATCGATCGAACAGGTCGAGCAGAGCCCGCTGCACGTCCTCGTCCGGTTCTTCAGCGACCTGGACGTGGCCCTGCCCACCACCCTCGCGATCGAGGACGGTGACGGTCGCCACCTGCTGCGGCTGCACAAGCCGTGGTTCCGGTGGCGCATCGAGGTGGCCCGGGCCGACGGCACCCCGCTCGGCAGCATCACCAAGCAGATCCGGCTGGGCAAGGCCCGGTTCGCGATCACGGCACCGGACGGGTCCGAGCTGGGGGAGGTCCGCGCACAGAACTGGCGCGCCCGTGACTTCACGATCGTCGATGCCTCGGACCAGCAGGTGGCGAACGTCACCAAGAAGTGGCGGGGCGCACTCACCGAGGTGCTGACCGACGCGGACACCTACGTCGTCGAGCTCGGTACGTCCCAGGAGCCGCTCCGCAGCCTGGCCCTCGCCGCCGCCCTCTCCGTCGACGTCATCATGAAGGAGAAGGACTAACGGGGC
>CAZDIF010000052.1:0-10615 GCA_964505365.1 uncultured Actinomycetota bacterium | reverse complement strand
CCAGGAGATGGAGGCCCTGCACGACGCCCCACCGCGGTTCCTCGACCTCACGGACCCGTGGCTGGTCTCCCCGACCTGACGAGGCCTGGCCGAGGGTTGGTCAGCGGCCGTCCTGGGGAGCCATGCCGGCGACCAGCGCCGTCAGCGTCCCATGCCACAGCACCTTCCCGTCGATCCCGGCAGCGGGCCGCATGAAGCCGCTGCCGACGGGTGGGGGCTCGCGGGACAACTCGGTCGAGGCCAACCCGGCGCAGCAGGCGTGGAAGGCGAAGGCCACCTCCGCCTCGGGGCGGTCGTCGATCACCCCTGCCCGCTGGGCGCGGGCGATCCACCTGGTCAGGGCCTCGTAGCTGGCCAGGGAGGCATCACCGGCGTCCGGGTCGTCCAGCACGGTCGCGGGAACCCGTTCGAACGCCAGCCGGTACAGCCCCGGCCGGGACAGGGCGAACTCGCGGAACCCCTCGATCCCGGCCGTGACCAGGTCGGCCCCCGGATGGTCGGTGGGGCGGACCGCAGAGACCATCACCGCGAGCTGACGGTAGGCACGGGTCGCCAGCGCGTGCAGCAGCGCCTCCTTCGACCCGAACAGGCTGTAGACCGCGCGCGTGGTCACCCCGGCGGCCGCGGCAATGTCCCGCACGCCGACAGCGTCCGGTCCCACCTCGGCCAGCAGTCTCTCGGCCGCGTCGAGCAGGTCTGCTCGCGTGGCTTCGTCGTGTTCCGGTGGCCGTCCCATGGCGCGACCCTAGCCGTTTGACGGGTGTTTCGGAACACTGTTACGATATTCGTCGCAATCGCGGGGGCACGACATCACCGGGGAAAGGGGAACCATGACGAAG
The DNA here is from genome assembly GCA_964505365.1 of uncultured Actinomycetota bacterium. Lineage (GTDB taxonomy): Bacteria > Actinomycetota > Nitriliruptoria > Nitriliruptorales > Nitriliruptoraceae > CAWCLK01. The sequence goes on along the minus strand of CAZDIF010000052.1, from coordinate 9,776 downwards.
TGGCTCGTGTCCGTGTGCTCGGCGATCCTCGTCGCCGTCGGGGCGTTCGTCCCGGCCGTGGCGACCGAGCACGATCACGATGTGCCAGAGCATCCACACGTGATGCTGACCAACTTCGAGGTCGTCGACTCGGGAGACCCGTCCACGCCCATGGACGACGTCGTCGCCTTCGACCAGTGCATCGACCTCGCCGGCGGGAACGCCATTCCGCTGGAGGCTCACCACCACTCGCTGCACACCGGCACCGCCGGGTTCGGCGACCCGTCGGTGGGCATCACTCGCGCGGGGCACGTGGTCGTCCCGTTGGAGCCGTTCCCGGGCGGTCTGCCCTTTGACGGCTGCGACGAGATCGAGGCCATCTTCGGCTGAGCAGACGCCGGTGGGGGGCGGTACCGGCTGCTGCCGGGCCGCCCCCCTTCCTCTGATTTCGTCGCCGGGAACAGCCTGGAACTCGCCGGCGGTCTCCTGGTTCGCACCCGCCCAGCGCGGCCGCGGCATCGTCGTTGACCAGCCGACCGGGACGTAGGGGTCCTCCGGTGTGGGGCGCCACCTCTTCTGAGGCTGATGACTCGGCGACCGCATGGGGGAGCTATACGCCAATCAGCCGGTCGTCGCGATGCGCTCCTGGACGAGGTTCACTCGAACTCGTCAGGGGGGCCGTGGTACATCGCTCGAAGACGAGCACACAGCTCCTCCTGGGTCATCCGATTGGTGGCGATGTCCTCCAGGAGGTGAAACATCTCGACGATGTCGTCAGCAGTCAGGTACCAGGTTGCCCTTGCCACAGGTCCCTCGTGTGCACTCGGACGCTAGGCGTCCGCCAACTTGTCGAGTGCAACACGGTAAGTGTCTCGGGACTCTTCAAGCAGCATTTCAAACTGTCGGCGACGACCGGTAGACGTGAGGTACTCGGCGAGTGCCTCACGAACGACATCGTTCATCGACATGTTCATCGTGAAAGCAAACCCCCGGACGGTCTCGTACTCGTCCTCGGGCATCCGAACGGTGAGAACACGCGGTTCCATCGCCGACCACCTCCCTGCAGCACGAATGCTTAGGTGACAGCATGACTGCGTGCTGTCATGCTGTCAACCCCCCGGATAGACACTTCCCAGTCAGGTGGGCCACTTGCAGGCTCCTCAAGGCTCCTACCCCCGAGCCGAGTGGGCGCCGCCCGCTGCCACCCTGCTGCTGGACATCGTGTCAAGCGTCGGTGATGGCTTCGGTGGTGATCTCGTGGATGGTCACATCCGTGATCGACACGGACGACGCGGCGTGCACGACGAGCCGTGGCTCGCTGGCGAGTCGTGTCGTGAACGGCGGGTGGTCGGTGGCGAACACCTCGACGATGTCTCCGTCGACGAAGATCCGGACGTCGGTGGGCTCATTCGCGCTGTTGAGGACGACCTCCGCGGTGTCGCCGTGCCACGAGTGCCCGAGTTCGACAGTCACCAGTCCGGCTCCGGTCAGCTGGAGGGTCGCCTCCGCGTGGGCGGGCAGGTCGACGGTGACGGGGTCTGCATTGAAGTGGGCTGACCGCTCCCCCGGCATGGTGGCGGTGGCCCTGAGCAGCACGAGATCGCGGGCGGGGGTCAGGATGAGCCTTCCGTCGGTGAGCTCCACCTCACGTGGCAGCGACAGGGCTCCGACGCGGCGGTACGGGTTGGTCGGGCCCAAGTCCGGGTGTGGGTCCTGGATCCAGCCCCACATCAGCGTGCGTCCGTCCCCCGTGGTCGCGGCGGGGGCGTAGTAGAGGTCTCCCCGGTCGACGGGCTCGACGTGATCGGCGCGGAACCTGCCGTCGGCAAACCGCCCGACGAACGCGACGGCCTGGCGCAGCGGCCGTGCGTCATGGGAGGGATCCTGCACCGAGACGATCAGCACGTCGCCTTCGTCGAAGCGGAGTAGCTGGGGACACTCCCACAGCGGCCCCGTGTCCAGTGGCCACTCCCCACGTCCGTCGAACAGCACCCCGTCGTAGACCCAACCGCCGTCCGACGTTCTGCGGTACGCCAGCACCGCGCCCACGCGGCCGTGCTCGGTGTCGACCGCCGAACCCAACACCATGTATTCGTCGTCACCATCGCGGAAGGTGAACGGGTCACGGTGGAAACCGGTGTCCGCGCCGGCCGGCGGCCCAGGGATGATGGGGCTGGGGTCCTTGTCCCAGTCGACGAGGTCCCCACTCGACGTGGCCCGCATCACCGACTCGACCCGCGTGTCGTCGGTGTCCCCGACCACACCGGTGTAGTAGATGGTGGGAACGCCATCGATGACGCGGGCGCAACCGGACCAACAGCCATCTCGGTCAGATCCGGCCGAGGAGGGTGCCAGCGCAACGGGGTGCCGCTGCCAAGTCACGAGGTCCGAGGACGAGACGTGCCCCCAGTGCGGCGGTCCCCACGCCGGCCCACTGGGATTGTGCTGGAAGAACAGGTGCCAGCAGCCATCCCAGTACAGCGGGCCGTTGGGGTCGTTCAGCCAGTGCCGTGGGGCGGTGAGGTGGTATCGGGGCCGATCAGGCATCGAGCGCTCTTCTCCCAGCTCGGCGATCGGGACTTGACGTCGATCGCTAACTCGTGTTACCTATACTCTAACACGTGTTAGTAACACGTGTCACCGGGAGCCAGGATCATGACCACACGGCGCGTACGACCGTCACAGCGGGATGTGGCGCAGCGAGCCGGTGTCAGCCGGACCACCGTCTCCTTCGTCATCAACAACGTCGAGGACGCCAACATCCCGGCGGAGACGCGCCAGCGCGTGTGGGACGCGGTCCGGGAACTCGGCTTCCGCCCGAACGAGATGGCACGCAACCTGCGGTCGAGCACCTCGAACGTGCTCGGCCTGGTGACCAACGACATCGCGACCACGCCGTACGCGGTGGCGATCATCAAGGGCGCCCAGGACACCGCGCACGCCCACGGCAAGACGTTGTTGATCATCGACGTGGAAGGCGAGGCCGCGGCGACGGACGAAGCACTGTCCGCGATGAGCCGCTGGCAGGTCGAAGGCCTGCTGTACGCCACGGACTATCACCGGGCCGCGCCACCCCTGGTGGCGGAACCGGACACGCCGGTCGTGCTCGTCGACTGCTTCGACCCGGAGGGTCAGCTGCCGTCGATCGTTCCCGACGAGCGTCAGGGCAGCCGTCTGGCAACCGACACGCTCCTGGACGCGGGCCACCGGCGCATCGGGTTCATCAACGGCCCGGACGGCTTCGCCGCATCCGCGGAACGACTCGATGGACATCTCGGGGCGCTGGCCGACGCCGGTATCGAGGTCAACGACGACCTGGTCCGGACCGGTGACTGGTGGCAGGAGAGCGGAGCACGGCACACCGCCGACCTGCTTGATCTGCCCGAGCCACCCACGGCGCTGTTCTGCGCCAACGACTGGATGGCGATGGGCGCCTACGACGTCATCCGGGAACGGGGACTGCGGATTCCGCAGGACATCGCGGTCATCGGCTTCGACAACCGAGTCGAGATCGCCGCCCACATGCGCCCCGCCCTGACCACCATCGCGCTGCCCTACAGCGAGATGGGGAAGCGCGCGGTGGAGCATCTGCTCGGCACCGACCCGGTGCAGGGCATCGAACGCCTCACGTGTCCCCTGGTCCGACGGTCGTCGGTCTGAGGTCACGGTGGTTGGGAGAAACCACACAGCCCTCTCGCGGAGCGGGAGCAGACACACAGGGAGAGACCGACCATGAGATCACGTCGGCTGACCACCACACTCGCACTGGCGGCCGTGCTCGCCACGGCCTGCGGCGGGGGTGAGGACACCACGAGCGACTCCGGCACGAACGGCGACGAGGCCACCGGTGGCGTGGAGCTCAACGTCCTCGTCGAGTCCGGCGGCCTGCAGCTGCAGGAGGCCATTGCCGAGGAGTTCGAGGAGGAGACGGGCCACACCGTCAACTTCGTCGAGGTCCCCTACGAGGGGGTGTTCGAACGCCTCACCTCCGAGATGGCGGCCGGCAGCGGCAGCTTCGACGTCGCCACGGTGGACGTCGTCTGGCTGCCCAACTTCGCCGACTTCGCGGAGCCACTGGACGACCTGTTCACGGACGAGGTCCGGGACGATCTGTTCCCGGCACTCGTCGAGGATGCCCAGATCGACGGCACCTTCGTGGGCATGCCCCAGTGGGCCAATGCCGAGGTCCTGTTCTACCGGACGGACCTCTTCGAGGACCCGGACGAACAGGAGGCCTTCGAGGACGAGTACGGCTATCCCCTGGCCCCGCCGGCGGACTGGGAGCAGTTCGTCGACGTCGCGGAGTTCTTCACCCGCGACACCGACGGCGACGGGAGCACCGACCTGTTCGGCACGGACGTCAAGGGCGCGGTCGAGACCGAATGGCTCGCACACGTGCTGCAGGCTGGCAGCGACGGACTCGTGCTCGACTCCGAGGGCAACGTCATCGTGGACAACGACGCACACGTCGAGGCGCTGGAGTTCTACTCGGACCTGCACTGCGAGTCCGGTGTGAGCCCGACCGGCGTGTCCCAGATCAGCTGGGGTGAGGCCCAGAACCAGTTCTACCAGGGCCAGACCGCCATGATGCGGTTCTGGGCCCATGCCTACCGGCTGACACCGGAGGACTCGAAGGTCGGTGGCAAGGTCGGGGTCGCCCCGATGATCGCGGGACCTGGCGGCAGCGGTGCCGTCCCGGGCCCCTGGTACAACATCGTCCCGAGCACCTCGGAGCACGTCGACGTCGCCAAGCAGTACGTGCAGTTCGCCTACGAGCACAACGCCCTCGGCATCGAGGCGCCGCTGGGGCTGGCCGCACGCGAATCCGCCTACGCCGAGTACGAGGACCAGGAGGGGTTCGAGCACTTCGGGCCCCTGATCGAGACGCTCAACGCCGAGCAGACGGCCGGTCGGCCGCTCGTCGCCGAGTGGCAGCAGATCGTGGACGAGGTCCTGATCCCGTCCGTGGTCCAGGAGGCGCTCAACTGTGAGCGCGAGCCTTCGGACATCCTCGCCGACGCGGCGGACCAGATCCGATCCCTTCGCTGACCCTTCCGCCGGTCCGGGGTCGTCTCCCGCCCCGGACCGGCGAAGCCGCCACGATCGGGCAGGAGAGATGAGCGATGGCCGCCACTCGAGTCCTCGGACGGCTCCGGGCATCGTCGCCCCGGCGTCGGGGACGGCAGATGTCCGAGCAACGGTTCGCCCTGCTCCTGATGGCACCGGCCGGGCTCTTCCTGCTCGTGTTCGTCGCCCTTCCCGTGGCACGGCTCGTCTATGACAGCCTCTTCGACGTCTCCCTGCTGGCATCCGCCGAGCGGACCTTCGTGGGGCTCGACAACTACGTCACCGCGCTCACGGACGACCGGATCCTGGGATCCGCCTGGCGAACCCTCCTCTACACGGCGATCGCCCTGACCGGTGAGCTCGCGCTCGGCATGGGCGTGGCACTGCTGTTCGACTCCCTCGGGCGGGCCTCGAGGTACGCCCGGGCCGTCTTCATCTTCCCCCTCATGATCCCGCCCGTCGTGGCCGGCCTGCTGTGGCGCTTCCTGCTGATCGACGACTTCGGGATCGTGAACGAACTGCTGACACGGATCGGGGTGCTCTCCAGCCCCAGCGACATCGCCTGGCTCAGCAACAAGGAGATCGTGCTGTTCTCCGTCGCGATCCCCGACATCTGGCTGACGACCTCGTTCGTCGCGCTGGTCCTCTACGCCGGGCTGCAGACCATCCCGTCCGACCTGCTGGAGGCAGCCCGCATCGACGGCGCCGGCGCGTGGAAGCTGTTCTGGCACATCAGGCTGCCGCTCATCCGGCCCATGATCGCGGTCGCCGTGATCATCCGGGGGATCGACGCGGCACGTGCCTTCGACGTGATCCTCATCCAGACCGGCGGCGGACCCCAGTTCGCCTCCGAGGTCCTCAGCATGAACATCTACCAGGAGATGATCCGGTTCGGGAACCTCGGGCAGGCGTCGGCAACGGCCACGCTGTTCCTGCTCGGCATGCTCGCCGTCGCCGTCGTGGCGTTCTTGGTCATCTGGCGCCCCGGCCAGATGGACCGATAGGAGGGAGCCATGACCGCAAAGCGCAGTACACGGATCCTCCTCGGCTCACTCACCGTCGCCATCCTCGCGCTGTACGTGTTCCCGTACGCGTACCTGGTCCTGACCAGCGTGAAGCCTCCCTTCGAGGCCATCGCGATTCCACCGACCGTCCTTCCCGAGACGTTCAGCTTCGACAACTACCGGCGAATCCTGGGCGACAGCGACATCCTCCGGACGTTCGCGAACAGCGCCATCATCGCGACGATGAGCACGGCGATCGCGCTCTTCCTGGCGATCCCCGCCGCCTACGGGATCACCCGGTTCCGGACCGTCAGCGGGCGCGTCTTCATCATGGCGGCGCTGGTCACGCGGATGGTCCCGTACGTCTCGGTGGCGGTCCCGTTCTTCGCCATGATGCGCACGTTCGGGCTCACCGACACCCACCTCGGCGTCGCGCTCGCCCACACCACCATCAACCTCCCCTTGGCGATCTGGCTGCTGGCGAGCTTCTTCGAGTCCATCCCCGTGGAGCTCGAGGAGGCCGCCCGGGTGGACGGCTGCACGCGCCTCGGCGCCCTGCGGCGCGTCATCGTGCCCCTGCTGTCGTCCGGGATCGCGGTCACCGGGATCTTCGCCTTCCTGGCGTCCTGGAACGAGTTCCTGTTCTCCCTGCTGCTGACCTCGCTCGACGCCAAGACGGCCCCGCTCACCATCGCCGAGTTCAACACCCAGTTCGGCGTCGAGTGGGGGACCATGACCGCCCTCGCCACCCTCTACTCCCTGCCGGTCATCCTGCTGGCCCTGGCCATGCAGAAGCGCATCATCGGCGGGCTGACCATGGGCGCCGTCAAGGGCTGACCACCACTCTGCACCCGTCCCACAACCCCTCGAGGAGAACCCCTTGGACGTCTGGACCCCCAACAGCCCGCTCGGTGGCCTGCCCTTCGTGAAAAGGGCACGCAGCGGACGGTCATCCAGCTGGGACCGCACCGGCGGGAACCGCGACTTCGACACCGTGCCCGTCGGCGAGACGGGGGTGATCCTCGACGTCGAGGGCACGGGCATGGTCAAGCACATCTGGCTGACCACCCGCTGCTACGCACCGCAGTACCTGCGCAAGCTGGTGCTGGAGATGTACTGGGACGGCGAGGACGACCCCAGCGTCCGTGTGCCACTGGGGGACTTCTTCGGGATCGGCCACGCCACGTGCAAGCACTTCGTGTCGCTACCGCTGAGCATGGTCTTCGGCGACCGGCGCGGGCCCAAGGGCCCCTTCGCCGCCGCGATGAACAGCTACTTCCCGATGCCCTTCGCCGACGGTGCCCGCATCCAGGTCGTGAACCAGAGCGAGGAGCCGATCGAGAACCTCTTCTACTACGTCGACTACGAGCTGTACTCGACACCGGCACCCGACGACCTCGGCCGGTTCCACGCCTGCTGGCGGTCCGAGCACCCGACCGAGGCGGTCCAGCACACGTCCGACGACGACGACCCGGCCCCGTGGGAGCTCCCGGGCACCAACCTCACGGGGGACGACAACTACGTCATCCTCGACGCCCGCGGCACCGGGCACTTCGTCGGCTGCGTCCTCAACATCGACAACTTCAACGCGTCGAACCAGCCGTTCACCTGGCCCGGCGAGGGCGACGACATGATCTTCATCGACGGCGAGGAGTGGCCGCCGACGATGCACGGCACCGGGACCGAGGACTACTTCAACGCCGCATGGGGCTTCCCCAGTGGCGAGTACGCCGGCCCCTACCACGGGGTCTCCCTGGGCAGCAGCGTGCAGGAACACTTCGGGCTCTGGAGCCTGTACCGCTTCCACATCGAGGACCCCATCCGGTTCGAGGAGTCGATCCGCGTCACCGTCGAACACGGTCACGCCAACGACCAGAGCAACGACTACTCCAGCGTCGCCTACTGGTACCAGCTGCCGGGCCATGCACCGCTGCCCGAGCTGCCGCCCGTCGCGGACCGTCTCCCCCGCCGGTGGCCCGAGCACGGGCTCTGGGACCAGTGACGCGCAGGCGTCGGCAGAAGGCACGACATGTACGTGGGCATTGAAGCCGGAGGCACGAAGTTCCTGGTCGCCGCCGGAACCGGCCCGGACGACCTCTCCTCGCCGGTCCGTATCCAGACAACCGACCCGGCCACGACCCTCGCCGAGACGGTGGTCGCCATCCGTGACATGGTCGGTGACGGATCCGTGTCGGCGCTGGGTATCGCCACGTTCGGGCCGGTCGACCTGCGACCGTCCTCGGGCAGCTACGGACACCTCATCGGCACCCCGAAGGCCGGCTGGGATGGCGTCGACATGCTGAGCCCCTTCCGCGACGCCCTCGACGTACCGATCGGGCTGGACACCGACGTCAACGGAGCGGCACTCGGGGAGCAGCGGTGGGGCGCCGGCGTCGGCCGCGATCCCGTCGTCTACATCACCGTCGGCACAGGCATCGGCGGAGGTGCCATCGTGAACGGCGCTCCCCTGCACGGGATCCTGCACCCGGAGCTTGGTCATGCGATCGTGCGTCGCCACCCGGACGACGACTTCCCGGGTTCCTGCCCCTTTCATCGCGACTGTGTCGAAGGGCTGGCATCCGGTCCAGCCGTCGCGGCCCGATGGGGACGACCGGCAACCGACCTGGACGGCGACGACTCCGTGCTCCGGATCCAGTCGTGGTACCTGGCCCAGCTGGTCACCGACGTCGTGCTGTTCCTGTCACCACAGCGGATCATTCTCGGGGGCGGCGTGATGCAGCTGGAAGGACTGCTGGCGTCCGTGCAGCAGGAGGTCCGGCGGCTGTTGGCCGGCTACATCCCAGCCCGGGAGATCATCGAGACCGTCGACGAGTACCTCGTGTCCCCTGGGCTGGGCCACCTCTCCGGGGTCCTGGGTGCGATCGCACTGGCCGAACTCGCGGAGTCACCCGCCTGAGACGCCCGTGCCGGTCCAGCGGCGGGTCCACCAGCGGCGACCGATCGCCACGATCAGGAGCGCAACGCCCAGCGCACCCAGGAGCCACAGCACGTCGGCCTGCCGACTGGCCGGTGCGGCGGCGATGGTCGCCTCGCGACCGCGGTCGCTCCCGGCTTGGTCGCTGTCAGCTCCGCCATTCGCGTTGCCGCCGGGACTTCCATCGCTTGCGGCGCCTCCACGGCCCGGGCCGCCGGGGTTCCGTCCCCGGCCGTGCTCGTTGCCCTGGCCGGGGTGGCCGACGCGGGCGACCGCCATGGCGGAGCCGTTGCCGGCCTCGTCATAGGCCCGCAGCAGGATCAGCGACGGTCCGCGGCGGTCAACGGTCACCTGCAGTGATTCACCGCTGCCCGGGCTCGATGGATCGGCCAGTTCGTCATCGACGGGCGTCGCCTCGTGCCAGTCGGGCTCGCCGTTGCCCTTCTGGATCCGCACCTCGTACCGGGTGGCCGTGCCGCAGCGGCGGTCGTCGCCGGTCGCGGTGAACGCCAGCGTCGCGGTCCCGTCGTCGAGGTCGGCGTCCAGGTCGGTGATCGCCGCCGGTCGCTCGGCGTCGACGGTGTAGTTGCCGCTGTTGGCGGCGTCGTGGCCGTACTCGGGCCACTCGCTCAGGGCCGTGCAGGCCGCGTCCGTCCCAGACTCGGTCGGGGTCGGCCACAGCCGCAGGTAGCCCTCGCGGGTCACGTCGGTGAGGTGCAGCCGGTCGTCGTCGGACGCGAGCGGGGCGTCGCCGACGGTGGCGGCGGCCACGGTCCAGCCACCGGTGAAGT
>CAZDIF010000051.1:0-10707 GCA_964505365.1 uncultured Actinomycetota bacterium | reverse complement strand
GCCGAGACCGCACCCGCCGAGGAGGCGCAGGAATGAGTGTCAGCGCCGCGGACGTCAAGAAGCTCCGCGAACTCACCGACGCCCCGATGATGGCCTGCAAGAAGGCCCTCGAGGACGCCGACGGCGACCTCGAGAAGGCGGCGGACCTCGTGCGCGAGCGCACGGGTGCGAAGATGCAGGCCCGCGCCGCCGACCGCAGCGCGTCCGAGGGCATCGTCTTCAGCTACCTGCACGCGCCGACGCCCGGCTCCCCGCCGCGGGTCGGTGTCCTGCTGCAGCTCAACTGCGAGACGGACTTCGTCGGCAAGAACGACAAGTTCCAGGACCTCGCCCGCCAGCTGGCCATGCACATCGCGGCCGCGAAGCCCCTCGTCGTCAGCGAGGACGACGTCGACCCCGCCCTGGTCGAGAAGGAGAAGGACTTCGCCCGCAAGGAAGCCCTCGAGCAGGGCAAGCCCGAGGACATCGTCGAACGAATCGTCGACGGCAAGGTCAAGAAGTTCTACAGCGAGTCCGTGCTGCTCAACCAGCCGTTCGTGATGGACGACTCGAAGACCGTCGCCGACGTGATCACCGACGTGCAGGGCGTCCTCGGCGAGAAGGTCGAGGTCGCCCGCTTCGCGAGGTTCGAAGTAGGCGCCTGACCTCCGGTCAGGCCGCCGTGCGTGCTCGCCGCTGCGCGGCTCCGCGCCACCGGCGAAGTAGGCGCCTGACCTGCGCTGAGGCCCACAATCCGAGGGGTCGCCCCACGTGGGGCGGCCCCTCGGGCTGTTTCCATGGCGGCTAGGCTGGCGGGGCGCCGCCGAGATCCCGCAGGAGCTGAGAGTCGATGACCGACCGCCGGCCGTTCCGACGCGTCCTGCTCAAGCTCTCGGGCGAGGCCTTCGCCGAACCCGGCGTCGGCAGCGGCATCGACCCGGAGGTCGTCAACCAGGTCGCGGGCGAGGTCGCCGAGCTGATCCTGTCCGACGGCACCGAGGTCGGCGTGGTCGTCGGTGGCGGCAACATGGTCCGCGGCCTCGCGTTCGCCCAGCAGGGGATGGACCGCTCCACCGCCGACCACATGGGCATGCTCGGCACCGTGATCAACGCCCTCGCGCTGCAGGACGCCATCGAGCGCGCCGGCGTCGAGACGCGCGTGCAGACGGCCGTGTCGATGCAGGAGCTGGCCGAGCCCTACATCCGTCGTCGCGCCATCCGCCACCTCGAGAAGGGCCGCGCCGTCATCTTCGCCGCCGGCCTCGGCGCCCCGTACTTCACCACCGACACGACGGCCGCCCAGCGGGCACTCGAGATCGACGCCGAGGCGATCCTCAAGGCCACCCACGTCGACGGGGTCTACGACAGCGACCCGCGCACGAACCCGGCGGCGCAGCGGTACGAGGAGATCGACTTCCTGTCCGTCCTGAACCAGGGCCTCAAGGTGATGGACGCCACGGCCATCAGCCTCTGCATGGACAACCGCCTGCCGATCATCGTCTTCGAGCTGCTCAAGCACGGCAACATCCGCAAGGTGGTCAACGGCGAGGCGGTCGGCACGCTGGTGACGCTGGCGTCCGCGGCCTGACCGTCCCCGACCCTCACAGGAGTCCTGATGCTCGACGAGATCCTCACCGACGCCGCCCGGCGCATGGACCAGGCGGTGGACAAGGTCAGCGACGACTTCGCCGGCATCCGCACGGGCCGTGCCAACCCGCAGATCCTCGCGAAGCTCACGGTCGAGTACTACGGCGTGCCCACGCCCCTGCAGCAGCTGGCGAACTTCTCCGTCCCCGAGCCGCGCATCCTCATCGTCAACCCGTTCGACCGGGGGTCCGTCGGCGACATCGAGAAGGCCATCCGCGAGTCGGACCTCGGACTGAACCCGTCGACCGACGGCGCGATCATCCGGTGCGTGTTCCCCGAGCTCACCGAGGAACGGCGCCGCGACTACATCAAGCTCGCCAAGCAGGCCGCCGAGGACGGCCGAATCGCGATCCGCAACGTCCGGCGCAGCGCCCGTGACGACATGCAGGAGCTCGAGGACGAGGGCGAGGTCGGTGCCGACGACCACGAGCGCCACACCAAGAAGCTCGAGGAGATCACGGCCCGGCACGTCGCCCGCATCGACGAGCTCCTCCAGCACAAGGAGCAGGAGCTGCTCGAGGTGTGAGCTCCCTCCCCAGCCGCCCCGATGACGCCCCCCGGCCGGGGGGTCGAGAGGTGGGCACCCCGGGCCGGGCCGTGCCGCGCTCCGCTCGCCACACGTCCCCGGAGGAGGAGCCCACGCAGCAGCTGCCCGCCAGCCAACGGCCGGACACGCCCGACCCGGACGAGGACACCGAGCCCGACATCCCCGTGGCTGGTCGCAACCTGCCGGTCGCGATCGTCGTCGGCGTGGTCCTCGGGGCACTGTTCATCGTGTCGATCTTCACCAGCCCCCTCGCGTTCACGGTGGTCGTCGCGGGCTTCGTGCTCGTCGGGGCCATCGAGGCCACGGCCGAGCTGCGGCGCGTCGGACTCCCGAGCGCGACCCCCGTCGTGATCACCAGCGGCATGGTCACCGTCTTCGGTGCCTACCGGTCCCAGCACGCCGGCCAGGTCGCCGGGATGCTGGTGCTGTTCCTGGGCGCGGTGGGGTGGCTGCTGGCGGACCCCCGCCGGCGCGACGTCGTCCACAACCTCGCGATGACGGTGATGCTGGGGATCTGGCTGGGGCTGCTGGGCTCGTTCGCGGTGCTGCTCGCGGTGCGGCCGGAGGACGGCCCGGTCGCCGTGCTCGCCGTCATCGGCGCTGCCGTCTTCGGTGACATCGGTGGGTACGCCGTCGGCGTCGCGGTCGGCCGGACCAAGATCGCCCCGACCGTCAGCCCGAACAAGTCCCTGGAGGGCTTCGTCGGTGGGCTCGTGGTCGCCACCGGCCTGGCGGCGCTGGTCCTGCCACGGGTCGGGACCCTGTTCACGCCGGCGACCGCGGCCGCCGTCGCCGCCGTGTGCGTGCTGGCCGGCTTCGTGGGCGACCTGACCGAGTCGATGGTCAAGCGCGACCTCGGCATCAAGGACTTCGGCTCGCTGCTGCCGGGCCACGGCGGCGTCCTCGACCGACTCGACGGCGTGCTGCTGGCACTGCCCGTCGGCTTCTTCGCCATCGTCCTGCTGACCTGACGTCGGCTGCACCGGTCGGCGCCGCGCGGCCGTACCCTGCCGGGCCTGCCCGCGACCGATGGCGACAACCCGCGTGATCGACCCCTACGACCTCGACGCCGATGGCTGGTCGGCGCTGCTCGCCGAGCACGACCAGCCGGCGTACCGCGTCACCCAGGTGCGCGAGTGGCTGGCCCGCGGGGTCGACGACGCCCGGGAGATGACCAACCTGCCGGCGGACCTGCGCGAGGCGCTGGCGCCCGACCTCGACGCCAGCCGTCCCGAGCTCGCCGCCCACACCGTCGCCGACGACGGCCACACGCACAAGCTGCTGCTCAGGTACCCGGACGGCGAGGCCATCGAGACCGTCCTGATGCTGTACCCGAACCGGGCGACGGTCTGCATCTCCACCCAGGCCGGGTGTGCGATGGGCTGCCCGTTCTGCGCCACCGGGCAGGCCGGCTTCCGCCGGCAGCTGACGACGGGGGAGGTGATCCGCCAGGTCGTCGTCGCCGACGCCGTCCTGCGATCCGGCCAGCTGCAGGCGGCCGCCGACGACCACGCGCAGGCGGGCGAGTGGACCCTGCCGGGCGACCATCCCGACCACGTAACCAACGTCGTGTTCATGGGGATGGGCGAGCCGCTGGCCAACCTCGACGTCACGCTCGAGGCGGTGCGCTGGTTCCACGAGCAGCTCGGGCTGTCGGCGCGCCACCTGACCGTGTCCACGGTCGGCCTCGTGCCCGGCATCCGCCGGCTGGCCGAGCTCGGCCTGCCGGTCACGCTCGCCGTGTCCCTGCACGCCGCCGACGACGCGTTGCGCGACCACCTCGTGCCGGTCAACCGCCAGCACCCGCTCGCCGAGGTCGAGGACGCCATGCAGCACTACCGCGCCGTGACCAACCGGCGCGTGTCGATCGAGTGGTGCCTGATCGGTGGGGTCAACGACCGCGTGGAGGACGCCGCGCGCCTGGCCGCGATCGCCCGCCGCACGCGTGCGCACATCAACGTCATCCCGATGAACCCGACCCCCGGCGTGCAGTGGGAGGAGCCCTCCCGGGCCGCCATCGACCGCTTCATGGGCGAGCTGGACCGCCGCGGGGCCCGCGCGACCCTGCGCGACACGCGCGGGCGGGACGCCGACGCGGCCTGCGGCCAGCTGCTCGCCCGCTACACGCTGGGGCAGGGGGCCCGGCTGCCCGCCGCCGTCGGCGCGGCCGACCGGGTCGACGCGTGGCGGCAGGAGGCCGTGGGATGACGGGGCCGCACGCACCGACCCGCGTCGTGCTGCTCGGGTGCACCGGCAGCATCGGCACCCAGGCCCTGGACGTCGTGCGCGCCCACCCGGAGCGCTTCGAGGTCGTGGGGCTGGCCGCCGCGTCCGACCACGCGACCGTCGCCGCCCAGGCCGCCGAGTTCGGCGTGGCCGACCTCGCCATGGCCACGCCCGACGCGGCGGCGGCGCTGCGGCAGGCCGTGCCGGGCGCCCGGGTGCGCGACGGGGCCGACGGCATCGGCGAGCTCGCGGCGATCGAGGCCGACCTCGTCGTCAACGGCATCACCGGCGCGGCGGGCCTGCCGTCCACGCTGGCGGCGCTGGACGCCGGCACCACCGTCGCCCTCGCCAACAAGGAGTCGCTGATCGTGGGCGGCGATCTCGTCGTCGCCGCTGCCGACCGCGCCGGGGGGCGTGAGCAGCGGCTGGTGCCGGTCGACTCGGAGCACTCGGCGCTTGCCCAGTGCCTGCGCGGTGGCCGCCGCGACGAGGTCGCGCGGCTCGTGCTGACGGCCTCCGGGGGGCCGTTCCGGGGCCATAGCCGCGACCAGCTCGCCGCCGTGACCCCGGCCGAGGCGCTCGACCACCCCACGTGGTCGATGGGGCCGGTCATCACCGTCAACTCGGCGACGCTGATGAACAAGGGCCTCGAGCTGATCGAGGCGCACCTGCTGTTCGACGTCGCCTGGGACCGCCTCGACACCGTCGTCCATCCCCAGTCGCTGGTCCACTCGATGGTCGAGTTCGTCGACGGCTCGACGCTGGCGCAGGTGTCACCACCGGACATGCGGCTGTCGATCCAGCTCGCCATGGCCTGGCCGGACCGGCTCGACAGCGCGTTCGTGGCCATGGACTGGACGCAGGCGACGACGATGACCTTCGAGCCCCCGGACCGAGCCGCGTTCCCGGCACTCGACCTCGCCGAGCGGGCTGGCCGCGCCGGCGGGACGGCCCCGGCGGTCCTCAACGCCGCCAACGAGCAGGCGGTCGCCGCCTTCCTCGACGGGCGCCTGCCGTTCCCCGGGATCGCCGACGTCGTCGGCGAGGTGCTCGCCGCGCACGACCCCGGAACTCCCCGTGACGTCGCCGACGTTGTGGAGGCGGACGCGACGGCACGTCGGGACGCCGACCACCACATCGTGCGGCGAGCTGCGGCCGCCGCGACCTGACCGACAAAGGCCCCTGCTGTGAGTGGTCCCCTCGCCATCACCGTGTTCGCGGTGTCGCTGCTCGTGGCGATCATGCTGCACGAGTTCGGGCACTTCGTCACCGCCCGTCGCTTCGGCATGCGCGCGGACCGGTTCTTCCTGGGCTTCGGGCCGACGCTGTGGTCCATCCGGCGCGGCGAGACCGAGTACGGCGTCAAGGCGATCCCCGCGGGCGGGTTCGTCCGCATCCGGGGGATGACCCCCATGGACGAGCGGCGCCGGCCGCTGACGGAGGTCCTGTTCGACCGCGAGGCCCTGGCCGCGGACCGCCGCGGGCAGGCCCGCCGCGACGGCGTCGAGGTCCTCGACGTGCCCGCCGTGCCGGACCTGACCTACGAGCGGCTCGACCACGTGCTGGTCGAGCGCGGCACCCCCGCGGACGTCCGTCGGCGCATCGTGGACCGCACCCGCCGCAACGCGGGCGAGGACGCCAGTCCCGACGAGGCCCGCCGGGTGCTCCACGAGGTGCTGCTGACCGAGACCCGCGACACCGAGCGCATCGGTGACCTGCGGCACCGGCTGTGCCGTGGGGACGAGGGGCGGTTCTTCCACGACCGGCCGGCCTGGCAGCGCGCGATCGTGCTGTCCGCCGGCTCCGCGATGCACTTCGCGATCGCGATCGTGGTGCTGTTCGCGGGCCTGCTCCTGCTCCCGCAGCCGACGGGTGAGGCCACGACCGTCGTGGACCGGGTGGAGTCCGGCAGCGCCGCCGCCGCGGCGGGCCTGCAACCCGGCGACGAGGTCGTCGGCGTCGCGGGCACGCAGTCGGACGACTTCCTCGAGATCCGCGACATCATCCGGCAGCACCCGGGCGAGACCGTGGAGGTCGAGATCCTCCGTGACGGCCGGGAGCGCACGCTCATGGCGACCCCCACCCCGCAGGTCGACGAGGAGACGGGCGAGCGGGTCGGCCTGCTGGGGTTCGTCCCGCGTGAGCGGACCGAGGACCTCGGGGTCGTCGGCGCCCTCGAGGAGACCTTCACGGGCCGGACGTCGGTGGTCGCGATGGCCGGCCAGTCGCTGCGCGGCATCGCCGGGGTCTTCGGCCCCGAGGGCCTCGGGGAGCTGTTCCAGCAGGTCACCGGGCAGGCCGAGCGCGGCACCGAGGGTGGGATGTCGATCGTGGGCGCCGCCGACGTCGCCGGCCAGGCCGTGTCCGCCTTCGGCCTCATGTCGCTGCTGTTCCTCGTGTCCTCGGTGAACGTCTTCATCGGCGTGTTCAACATGCTGCCGCTGCCGCCGCTCGACGGCGGCCACCTCGCGGTGCTCGGCTACGAGCAGGCCGTCAACGGCGTGCGGCGCCTGCGTGGCCAGCCGGCCGACTACACCGTCGACGCCCGGTCGGTCGCCGCCATCGCCATCCCGGTGATCGTGCTGTTCGCCGTCGTGTCGATCGGCCTGATCTGGCTCGACATCACCAACCCCGTCCGGCTGCAGTAGGCCGTCCCACGTCCGAGGGCCCCGGCGCGATGCGCCGGGGCCCTCGAGGTGTGCGTACCCGCCCTACGGCTGGGCGGCCGTCACGTACACGTGCCCGTACTGGCCCGCGTCGCGGCGGATCGTCATCGAGACGCCGTAGTCGACGCCCGCGTCACCGGGGTTGCCGGTGCCCGACAGGAGGCCGCCGCCGAAGTCGAGCCCGTACCAGTCCTCGGCCGGGGTCCCGTCCGGGTACACGATCCGAGTCGTGTACAGCTGGTTGTCACGCGAGGGGATCACCGTGGAGGCGTCGAAGTCCCGGAAGAACAGCCCCTCCTCGCGGACCTCGATGCCCGGGTACCAGCCCTTGGCATCGGTGAAGGCCTCCACCGCGCCGCGGTTGCCGTACGCCGTGCAGTGGATTCCCTCCGCACCGTCGGTGGCGAAGCAGTCCTCCGCCTCGTCGGTGCCCCACGTGGTGAAGGCGACGTCGGAGGAGGACATCCGCGACGGGAAGTTGCCGAGCACCGACCCGGTCGCCTCGAGCGCGGCGCCCGTGTGGCGCATCGGCTCGAAGTGCGAATCCACGAGCAGCAGCCCGCCCTTGGCGCCGATGCTCGGCCCGGCGAACAGGTTGGACGCCACGTGGTTGGTCTCGCCGTAGCTCGTGTCGCGGTACCACACCAGCATGCCCGGCGCGTTGTACTGGATCCGCTGCACCTTCCAGGCACCGTCGGTGGCCGTGGAGGGGGTGTAGGTCGAGTCGTAGGCGTGGTGCAGCCCCTCGTCGAAGCCGACGGGGGTCCGCCACTCGGCGAGGTAGTACTGCGCCGCCGACGACTGTCCGGTGTCCAGGACCCAGCCCTCACCGCTGGTGCTGGTGAAGGTGCTGGCGTCGTTGGTCCAGCCGTTGTTCGCCTCGGCGTCGTCGGTCCACAGCGTCTCGCCGTCCGCCTCGAGCGACAGGTCGTCGACGAACCAGCCGCGCTCGAGGAACGCCGCGTCCGTGGCGTACCGGAGCCGGAGTTGGACGTCCTGGCCGGCGTACGGGGTCAGGTCGACGTAGTGGTGCTCCCACCCGTCGGTGTGGCCCGTCAGGCCGTACTGCTTGCCGCCGTAGTCGCCCATCCGGCCGTTGGGATCGCCGTAGTCGTCGGGGGTCGTGACCTCGTTGCCAGCGGTGTCGTACACCTTCTGCTCCTGCCAGGTCGCACCACCGTCGGTGGATACCTCCACGAAGCCGAAGTCCCAGTCGAGTTCGATGATGTAGTCGTTCCACATCCAGAACCGCACGTCACCCGCGTTCGGGACACTGATGTCCCGATGCAGGCGGACGTCCGCCCAGTCCTGGTCGTTGTTGGACCACCACATCGTCTCGCCGCTGTGGGGCGTGCCGCGGACGACTTCCTTGTTCGGCAGGTTGACCTTGACGCCGTCCTCGGTCCCGACCGGGGTCTGCGCGTTCGCCCCGAGCATCACGCTGCGGGGGTCCTCGCCGACCTCGATCACCTCGGGCTCGGCCCAGCCGAGGACCCACTTGCCCCAGATCCCCATGTGCGTCGGCATCGACTGGAAGATCGGGCCGGAGTGTGAGCCGGAGCTCATGAGGTCCCAGAAGTCGATGTCGGAATCACCGGCGCCGCTGGTGTCGTACAGGTCCGGCAGGCCCAGGTCGTGGCCGTACTCGTGCGAGAACACGCCCACGCCGGAGTCCTCGGGCTGGACGATGTAGTTGTCGAGCCTCAGGCCGGTGTCGCCGATCTCCTCCGCGTTGGTGACGCTGGACGAGTGCGCCCAGATCGCGTACGTGCCCTGTGCGCCACCACCGCCGGACTTGTCCTCGCCGGCGTGGACGAGCACGACGTGGTCGATGAACCCGTCGGGCTCGTCGACGACCCCGTCGTCGTCACGGTCGAACTGGTCCTCGACGTCGTAGTCCTCGAGGGGGAACTCCGGGTTCTGCTCCATCAGCGCGTCCACCGCGTCGATGGCCAGCTGCCCCGGGCCCTTGTCGTTGTCCGGGTGGCCGACCATGGTCTGCGGCGGCCCGGCGACCCAGTTGGCCTCCTCGTCCTGGGTGCACAGGTCGGCGCCGTACCAGGCCTCGGAGTGGGGCACCTCGACCCACGGGGTGGCCGCACCGTCGACGGTGTAGGCACCCTTGGACATCTCGAGGTAGTGGTTGCGCATCGTGTAGCCGGAGATGTCGATGCCCTCACCGCCGTTGAGGTCGGTGCGGACGGGCTCGGTGATGCCCTCCTCGGTGTACAGCAGCTGGTTGAAGTGCTCCGACGAGAAGTCCTCCACCCAGAAGGTGTTGTTGTCCTCGTTGGCGCTGTCGGCCGGGTTCGGGATGGTGTTGTGCAGTGGGCCGTTCTGGACGTCCCCGGGCACGCAGTCACGGCTGCCGAACACGGTCTCGGGGACCATCGTGTCGGTGAAGTCGTCGTTGGCCTGGTCGTTGAACTCGACGAGGATCGTCAGCAGCTGCGCGGTCTGGGGGGCGCCGCGCGACTGCTTGATCTGCCGCGGGCTCTTCCCGGTGCGGTGGGCCTCCTGCTCGACGTCGGCGAGCTGCTTCGCGGCCTTGGGGTTGCCGCCCGTGTAGGTGCGTTCGACCTCCCACGCCTGTCCGAGCGGCGTGCGTCGCCGCTCGTCGACCGTCGGGTCCTTCGGGGTGTCGTCCTCGAACTGCGGGGCCACGGGGTTGATCCACTGGCCCGTCGGGACGATGGAGGTGGGCGAGGCATCGGCGGCCCCGGCCGCCGGCGCATCGCCGAGCGTGGCGGCACCGGCGAGGGCGAGCGCCGCGGTGGTCAGCAGGGCCGTCACACGTCGACGACCCCGGATGGCGTTCCCGGTCATGGGTTCTCCCGTTCCGTGTGTGAGGGGCGGTCCGGACGCTCCCACGCCGGTCCACCGACGCGCCGACCCTAGGGAGACGTTCCGTTACGCGTCGTCACGCTGCGTGTTCGTGCGATCGGCGCACGGCCACCTCCGACCGGGTCCCGGGGCGCGGCGCTCGACACCGGTACCTTCGCGCCGAGCCTTCACGAGGACCCGATGGTCGACTCCCTGCCGATCCTGCCCGCCGACCCCGCCGCGTCCGCCGAGACCGCTGGGCCGCGCCGACGCCCCACCCGCCAGATCACGGTGGGGCCCGTCGGCGTGGGCTCCGAATCGCCGATCAGCGTGCAGACCATGACGGTCACCCCGACGCACGAGGTCGACACCACGCTGCAGGCCATCGCGGCCGTGCAGGCAGCCGGCGCGGACCTCGTGCGCGTCGCCGTGCCGCGCCGCGAGGACGCCGACGCCCTGGCCGAGGTCGTCGCCCACTCACGGATCCCCGTGATCGCCGACATCCACTTCCAGTGGAAGTACGCGGTGGCCGCCATCGAGGCCGGCTGCGCGGGCGTCCGCATCAACCCCGGCAACATCAAGAAGCACGACAAGGTGCGACTCATCGGCGACATGGCCAAGGAGCGTGGCACCGCCATCCGGATCGGTGTCAACGGCGGATCCCTCGAGGACGAGGTGCTCGAGCAGTTCGGCGGCCCGACGCCCGAGGCCATGGTCGAATCCGCGCTGCGCGAGGTCCGCCTGCTCGAGGACGTCGACTTCCACAACACCAAGATCTCGGTCAAGCACTCCGACCCGTGGGTCATGATCCAGACCTAC
>CAZDIF010000050.1:0-10769 GCA_964505365.1 uncultured Actinomycetota bacterium | reverse complement strand
AGGACGAGACCGACGCCCTGCTGGCCGCCCTGGACGACGGCAGGGTCGACATCGCTTTGGTCGGCCTGGGTCGCTACGACCGCGACCCCGACGACCTGGACCTGCGCCTGATGTCCCGCGAACCCGTGGTCGTCGCCACCCACCCGGACCACCCGCTGGCCGCACGCGACCGCGTCACGCTCCGCGCCCTTCGGCATGAACCCCTCATCACCCTCACGCCTGCCAGCAAGCTCCGTACCACCCTCGATCGTGCCTGCCGCGATGCCGGGTTCTCCCCCGACATCGCGATCGAGACCAGCCACCTGGACGTCGTGATCGCCCTCACGGCCGAACAGCTCGGCGTCGCGATCCTCCCGAAGTCCGCCCTGCAACCGACCACACCGCTGGCGCAACTGGAGCTCACACGTCCCCGGCTCGAACGCCGCCTGCTGCTCGCGTCGCCTCGAGCCGAGATCACCCCTGCGGCTCGCGCCTTCCTCGCGCTCGCCGACAACCGGCCCACCACCGAGCCGGTCTGACGATGGCTCAGGCGCGGACGTCGCTGCGGGATCGGTCCGCGACGGCCAGGCCGGCCATCAGGGCCACGACCACGGTCAGCGCCAGCAGGGGCGCGATCGACTCGCGGGCCACCACGGCCACGGCACCGACGACCGCCAGGGCGATCATCGCCACCTCGCGGCTGCCTGCCCGCTCCCCCGCCTGGGCCCGCAGCGCCACGAGGTTCCCGGCGAGGTACAGCAAGGGGCCGGCGACCATCGTCAGCACCATCGGCACGTCCACGTGCCCGTGCGGGTGGGCGACGACCAGTTCGATCGCCACGGCGACGACAATCGCCCCGCCGACCATTGCGGCATGTCCGTACGCGAACGCGGCGCGCCCGGCCTCGGCGCTGCGCCCCGGATCGTCGGGCTGGTCCGGGACCATGTGGTCGAAGTAGACCCACCACAGCAGCACCAGCAGGACGAACCCGAGCACCGTCGCCGTCACCGCCCCGACGGACAGGGCCTCCATCCCCGACAGCGTGAACCCGAGGATGAGGATCGTCTCGCCCAGCGAGATGATGAACACCAGCCGGTTGCGCTCCGCGAGGTGCTCTGCGCGGAGGCTCCAGGCGGACATCGGCGTCGGCCCCCGGCCGGGGACCACGAACCCGACCCACGGCGCGACGTAGTCGACGACCACCGCGACCAGCCACCACACCAGCCGGGCGTCACCGCCGGCGAACACGCCGGCCACCCAGAACACGCTGGCGAAGACCGACCACGCCAGCAGCTGCTCGTAGTTGCGCCGCATCACGGCGTCGTGCCCCCGGAAAGCCAGCACCAGGTAGCCGCTGCGGATCACCTGCAGGGCCACGTACGACCCGACGAACAGGCCGGCGGTCTCCTCGAAGGCGTGCGGGAGCGCCACACCCATCCCGAGCGCGGCCAGCATCAGCACCGCCAGGAGCACCCGGACGCGGGCATCGCCGGGCTCCAGCCAGTTCATCGCCCAGGCGCTGTAGTTCCACGCCCACCACACCGCGGCGAACAGCACCGCCGTCTGCAGCGCACCCGTCCACGTCAGGTGCTCCAGCAGGTGGTGCGACATCTGGATGATGATGAACACGTAGACGAGGTCGAAGAACAGCTCGATCGGGCCGACCTCGACCGCCTCGCCCACCGGCCGGTCGCGGTGGACCGACCGCGGTGCCAGCATCCCGCTCATCCACGCTCCTTCCCGGGTGTGCCCTCTGCCGTCTCCCTGGACGCGTACAGCCCCACCAGACGAGCGATGACCACCGCGAGGAACAGCGTGCCGATCACCGTCTGCAGCGTCGCCAGCGAGCGCGTCCACGGCGACACCGGCAGGACGTCCCCGTACCCGAGCGTGGCCAGCGTCACGTAGCTGAAGTAGATCAGCCGCTGCCAGCCGATCGGCGCGCCCGGGTTCCCGCCATCGACGATGCTGCCCGGCGCGATCGTCTCCGCCATCCCGTACAGCGCCACGAACATCCCGCCGAGCAGCAGGTAGACGCACACGGCGGCGAGGATCAGCACGGCACCGTCGTGGCTGCTGCGATCGAGGATGCGCCGCAGCAGCACGCCGATCAGCCCGGCGACGAACAGCGCCGCCGCCCCGTACATCCCGAACGCCGCGACGCGGTTGCCCGCGCTCAGCACCAGGCCCACGCCGGACACGGTGAACACCACCCCGAGCACCACGTACGGCCACAGGGTCTGGTGCTCCGATCGTGCGATCAGCACGCCCACGAGCAGCATCACCGCCCACAGGGGCATGTACAGCACGGACCAGACCGTGCCGTGCGCCGTCACCGGCCACCCGAACTGCAGGAGCACGATGAGGGCGAGGAACGCCGTCAGGCTCCTCCTCGTCACGGCGACCTCCCGTCGGCCCGGTCGCCCGCGAACCGTACTGAGGGAGCACCGCGCCACGCGCCGATCGCGTCCTAGGGTTGGCATGCCCGTCCCGCGAGGTGGTCCGTGTCCGATCACCGTCCCCGGCTCGCCGACCGACGCCGCTCCACCCGTGACCGCGCTCGGCTCGGCGCCCGGCTGGTGACGTGGCCCGGCGGTGCCTTCGCCGTCGGACTGCTCCTCGGTGCCGGCACGCACCTGCTCGACACCCGCCTGCCCTGGACGGTCCTGCACGTCACGCAGGCCAGCTACCGCGGCCTGCTGACCGCGCTGGTGGCCGGGATCATCACCGTCGCCGTGTTCTCCATCTGGATGCGGTCGGTGCTGACCGGCATGCTGTCCGCGCACGTGTCACCGAGGATCCTGGCGGCCCACCTCGACGACCGGTACCAGCTCGAGATCTTCAGCGGCATGATGGGTGCGCTCGGCATGGTGTCCGCGCTGATCATCGCCATGCCGGCCGAGGAGGCCGGCGCGATCGCGACGCTCACCGCGCTGCCCTTGGCGCTCGCGCTGACACTCCTGTCCCTCGTCGGTGTCCTGCACGCCCTCAATCGAGCCGTCCGTGACCTGTCCCTGCAGGACGTGACCCTGCGACTGACCCAGCTCGGCCTCGAACTAGTCGACCGCCGCCAGCGCCGGGCTGCCGCTCACGGGAACCCGACAGAGCGGCCGCACGAGCACGATCCCGTGCGTGGCGAGGTCGTCGCGAGCCGGATGGGGTGGGTCGTCGACGTGGACGTGGCCCGTGCCCTGCGGTCCCTCCCGGAGGGGGCCGAGGTTCGCCTGAAGGAGCGCCCGGGCCGGATGGTGACGCCCGGCGACGTGCTCTTCTCGACGACGTTCGACCTCACGGACGAGGCCGAGGATGCACTGCGGTCGTCGGTGGTCCTCGGCCGCCACCGACTCCTCGAGGACGATCTGGCCTACCTCGTGGGCCAGATGGTCGACATGGCGACGCAGGCGCTGGCCGCTGGCTCGACCGACACGTCCACGGCGGACGAGGTCATGCGTGGCCTGGGCCTGCTCCTGGCCCGCGTCGTGGAGACCGGCGACCCGCCCCGGGTGCTGGAGGTCGACGGCCGCGTCCTCGTGGACGAGGCGATCCTCGGCGTGCGCGACATCGTTCGCGACGCGGTGGCGCGCCTGCGGATGGCGTCCTCCGCCAAGCCCAGCGCCGCCCGCCAGCTGGTCGCGATGTTCGGCGAGGTCGCCGCGGCGGCCCGTCGGGCGGGGCGCGACGACGTGCTCGGGGACCTCGACGAGCAGCGCGATCGGATGCTCGACGACGTCGTCCACTCCGGGCTGTCCAACGACGTCGCCGACTCCCTGCGCGTCCAGGCCGAGACCCACGGCCTCCGCGGGCGCGGGTGAGGAACGGGCTCAGGCCCCCGACGGGGACACCGGGGCACCGTCCACGACCTCCTGCACCACCAACTGTCCCTGCTCGAGGCATGCCGTCGCCTCGTCGGCGGGCAGGGGCAGCGAGAACAGCGGCCCCTGCGCGACGTCGCAGCCCATCGCCCGCAGCGCGTGCCAGTCGGAGGGGGACGCCACGCCGGCCGCGACGGCGACCAGGCCGAGGTGGTGCGCGAGGTCCACCAGCGCCGCGACGATGCCGGGGGCGTCGTCGCCCTCCTGCACGAAGTGCTGGTGCACCCGGAGTTCGGCCACCGGCATCCGCCGCAGGTGCTGCAACGACCGGTGCCCCGTGCCGAACCCGTCGATGCTGAGGCCGATGCCCAGCCGTTGGATCCCCGCCAGCCTGGTGGGCGCACCGAGCAGGTCGTCGAGCGCCTGCTCGTCGATCGTCAGCAGCAGGTCGTGCGCCCGCAGACCGTGCTCGCCAAGCACCCTGCCGAGGTGGTCGACGAACCCGGCGTCGAGCAGGTCCAGGCGGGTGGCGGGCACGACCAGCGGCACGCCCAAGCCGGCCCGCTGCCATGCCGCGGCCTGGCGGACCGCCTCGACCACCACCGTGTCGGTGATCGACCGGAGCAGGCCGACCTCCTCGACGAGGCCGAGGAAGTCCTCGGGCTGCAGCACACCCCGCGTCGGGTGGTCCCAGCACACCTGCGCCTCGATCCCGACGATGGCACGGTCACGGAACCGCACGCGCGGCTCGTACTGGAGCACCAGCTCACCCGCGGCGATGCCGCGATGCAGTTCGGTCGCGAGCTCCGCACGCGACATCGCGTTGTGGTCGCGCTCGTTCGAGTAGACCTCGATGCCCGAGCCGCGCTCCTTGGCCGCGTACATCGCGACGTCGGCGCTGCGCAGCAGCTCCGGCAGTCTGGTCCCGTCGTCGGGGTACCGGGCCATCCCGATGCTCGCGTCGACGTCGACGGTCACCGACTCGAGTCGGATCGCGCGTCGCACGCCCTCGCGCAACCGTCCGGCGATCTCCTCGGCCACCTCGGGGGACACCGCCGGCAACCACACGGCGAACTCGTCGCCGCCGAGGCGGGCCACGAGGTCACCCGCGCGGACCTCGCCGGCGAGCCGGTTGCCGACCTTCACGAGCAGGTCGTCGCCCGTCAGGTGCCCCAGCGAATCGTTGACCTGCTTGAAGCGGTCGAGGTCGAGCAGGACCAGCGCCGCGCGGTCCAGGGGCTCGGCACCGCCGAGGTCGGTCGCGACGACTCGCTCGAGCCCCTTCCGGTTGGCGAGCGCGGTGAGGCCGTCGTGGTGCGACGCGTACTCCGACCGCCGCGACATCGCCGCGGTCTTCTCGACCGCCAGCAGCGGCGGCAGGAGCAGCAGCACGAGGATCGGCTCCACCTGGACGAGCACCACGAGCAGCGGCGCCACGGCGACGACCGCGGCGGTGGAGACCGTGTAGTAGCCGAGGTCGTCGAGGAACTCCTCCCGGAACGTCCGGCGGGAGCGCGTGGCGATGAGCCCGCTGACCAGGGCGATGTTGACCAGGTGGTAGGTGGAGGCCGCCAACAGGATCACGATGAGCGCGCGCACGTCGAGCGTGCTGGGCGCCCCGACCTCGACCCCACCGAGCTGCAGCACCACCATCGCCGCCCCGTAGGAGACCACGAACTGGGCGATGTTGAACAGCAGGCTCAGCACGGGCTTGCGACGCCGGATCTCGCCGGCGACCGTGCCCATGACCAGCAGGAGCACCGCCGCCCCGAACCCCCACAGCAGCAGGGCGGCGAACACGAAGGCGGTCGACAGGGTGACCCCCGTGTCGTCGCCGCCCGGGGTGACGATCGGGCGGAGGTCCCAGAACACCACGAACAGCGCGAAGATCACGGACGCCACGCCGGCCCCCGGCGGGATGCTCCCGGCCAGCGCACCCGGCGTCACGACGATCGCGACCGCCCCGGCCACGACCGTCCACCAGATGGCAGCGAAGGAGGACCGTCCGAGGACGGGTCGCGCCCACGCCCAGATCCCCTCCACCTCAACTCCCGCTTGTCAGTCCTCGCTCTCTGCGGGTTCCTTCGGCACGAAGCCGGAGGAATTGAGTGCGGAGACGGTGGGTCGGTCGGGATCCGAGGCGGGATCAGGATCCCGTTCGCTGCTGGACGCCTCCTCGGTCCCGCGACCGTCGGCCCCTTCGGCACCATCGCGGCCGCCGGGAGACGGCTGGTCGGTGCCCGCGCCGTCCTGCGCACTGTCGTGCGGTCGAGGGGCCGGGTCGGGCACGTGCTCGGTGGCCTCATCGGCGGGTTCGGGCTGGTCCCTGCGTTCGGACGGAGTCGGCGAGGCGTCCTCGTCGGGGGCGACGGGCGACGGCGGGACGCGTCCCTCGTCCAACGGGTCGGCGGGTGTCGGCAGCGTCGGGAGGTCGACCTGCTCGCTGGCCTCGTCGTCCGCCTCGTCGGGCAGGACCGGGTCGTCAGGAGACGGCAGCTGGATGCCCAGACGGCCGGCGCCGTCGGACACGACACGCTGGACGGGGTCCGGCAGGCTTCCGGTCGCTGCGAGCCCCCCCGTCGTCGCCGCGGCCACGCCAGCGGCGAGGCCCAGCTTGACGGCGGTCAACCCGAGAGCCCGCCGGACCCGCTGCGGCCGGGTAGTGACCGCAGCAACGGCCGGCACGGTGTGGGCGTGCTCGGCCGCCAGCGACACGATGGCAGCCAGGTGCTGCTCGGCGACCTCGTCGGGCACCGGGGTCGACGCGAGGTCGTCCCCTGCCGACGTGAGTGCCGCCACGAGCGGGTCGACCTCGGAGGTGTCGCCGAGGTCGGGACGGTCGCGGGGTGGCTGGTCCATCGTGTACTGGTGATCGTGTCCGACAGGGAATCGGGTACGGGTCAGGGAGGATCGATTCCGAGGTGGCGCCGGAGTGTCGCCAGGGCACGTCGTTGCCGTGCCTTGACGGCGTTGGCGTTGCTGCCGGTCACCTCCGCGATCTCGGCCTGGCTCAGTCCCGCGACGAAGCGCAGCGCGAGCGCGTCCCGCTGCTCGTCGGTGAGGACCCCGAGGAGGCGGACGACGTCCTCGGTGCCCATGCGCTCCAGTGCCTCCGCCTCGCCGGTCGCGGCGGTCGGCAGCGCCAGCTCGAGATCGGCGTCGTCCGCCGCCTCGACCGGTCGCCGACTCTGCCGACGGCTCTCGTCGATGATGCGCCGGTGGGCGATGGTGAAGACCCAGGAACGAAACCCGCCCTCGTCGCCGTCGAAGCGCTCGAGGTCGCGCACGACCTGCAGGAACACCTCGCCGAGGACGTCCTCGGGCTCGCGGGCGCCGCGGGTGCGCAGGTAGCCATGGAGCACCGGCGCGAGGTCGGCGTAAAGCCGCGCCCACGCCCAGTCCGCGCCCGCACGTGCGGCGTCGAGGACGGGCGCGAACTCGTCGTCGAGGGTCACGTCACGAGGTCTCGTCGAGGTCGGGGGGCACGAACAGGTGCGGGACCCGCACCGGGGTCCCGCACCTGCTGCGTGATGACTGGGTCAGTTGCTCGGGCGGTTCTCGTCCCCGGCGGACTCAGGGTCCTCCGGACGGTAGTCGTCGGCAACGTCGCCGTTGTCGGCGCCCGCCTCGGCCGTGGCCTCGCCCTCGGCGGAGGCCCCGTCAGCGTCACCGGATG
Organism: uncultured Actinomycetota bacterium; assembly: GCA_964505365.1. Taxonomy (GTDB): domain Bacteria; phylum Actinomycetota; class Nitriliruptoria; order Nitriliruptorales; family Nitriliruptoraceae; genus CAWCLK01. Next base: position 3,302 of record CAZDIF010000050.1, on the reverse strand, counting down.
CCTCGCCGTTGGCCTGGCCATCGGCAGCGGCCTCCTGGCCGTCGTCGGAGTTGCCGTCGCTGGCGCTGCTGGCGACGTCGGCACCGAAGTCGGCGCCGCCCTCACGGGCGTTGTTGGAGACGGCCTCACCGAACTCCTCGGAGCCCGGGGTGATCTCCTCGTCGCCGCTGAGGGTGCTGAGCACGTCGTCGGCGTTGGTCTCGGCGGCCTCCTCCTCGGCATCGGCGAGGCGCTCCTCGGCCTCGGCCTGGCGCTCCTCGGCGTCGGCCTGGGCCTGCTCGGCCCGCTCGATGCCGAAGGTGCTGTCGAAGCTCGCCTGCACGCCCTCGGGCAGCGAGCCGGTGGCGCCCACGGCGCCCACGGAGCCGGTGGCCAGGGCCGCGCCGGCGACGGTGGCGCCGACCTTGGACGTGAGCAGTGCGGACAGGCCTTCGAACAGGGCCATGGTTTGTCCTCCTCAGGAGACGTCGCGTGACGGGGTGATCCGCCACTCACTGCCGTCATCGCGTCACGCCGCGTGACCGGGTATGGCCGGCCGGCCAGACATGCGGTGACCGCACAGCGACGGGCGGTCTCCGTTTCAGCCGCGGTCGACGGGCAGCGCGTCGGGCATCCCGTCGGCCACGCGGCGCGTGATCCCGGTGCGGTGGTGGCGACGGCACAGGACCTCGTAGGCCACGGTCTGCTCCAGCAGCCGCTGCTGCTCGGGCTCGCCCGGCTCGTGCTCGGCCTCGATGTCGCCCACCACCACCTGTTCGCCCTCGCGGACGATCGCTCCGTCGACCGTCCGGGCGTTGTGCGTCCCCGGTGCCCCGCACCAGCAGCGGGCCTCCAGCTGCAGCTCGTGCCGGTGGTCGGCGAGCTCCAGCAGCCGCTGTGACCCGGGGAACAGCCGGGTCATGAAGTCGCTGAGGAGCCCGAACGCCCGCACGTCCACGTCGAGGTCGTCGGCGACCCGCGCCAGCTGCTCGACCTGGTCGGGGGTGAGGAACTGGGCCTCGTCGCAGATGATGCCGTCCACCGGCACGCCGGACCGGATGGCGTCGACCACGACCAGGTGCAGGTCCGTGTCGTCGTCGACGGTCATGGCCGGCTGCTGCAGCCCGATCCGGCTGGAGATCGCGTCCCCGCCACGGTCGTGCTTGCTGAACAGCAGCATCCGCTTGCCGGCGCGCGCGGCGTTGTGGTGCATCTGCAGCGCCAACGTGGACTTGCCGCAGTCCATCGTGCCGTAGAAGAAGGTCAGCTCGCCCATGCGCTCATGATGTGACGTCGCGGTTGTGGCGGTAGCCGATGTAGGCCCACTGGTCGGCGTCGATGCCGTACTGCTCGATGGCCTTGCCGACCAGGGCGGTGTCGACCTTGCCGAGGCCGGCGAGCTCGGCCAGCACGGTGACGGCGATGCACTCGGCGTCGATCTTGTGCAGGCGGCGCAGGGCCTCGCGGGTGTCGGAGCGGCCGAACCCGTCGGTGCCGAGCACCGCGTAGCGGCCGTCGATCCAGTCGGCGACCTGCACCGGCGTGGCCTTCATCCAGTCGGACACGGCCACGTAGGGGCCCTCGGTGCCCTCCAGCGCCTGGGTGATCTGGGGGACGCGCAACTCGTCGGCCTCGGGGTGCAGGCGGTTCCACGACTCGCACTCGGTGCCGTCGCGCAGCAGCCGGTTCCACCCGGGCGTGGACCACACGTCCGCGCGGACGTTCCAGTCGTCGGCCAGCAGGTCCTGGGCGCGGATTGCCTCGTAGATGATCGTGCCGGACGACAGGATGTGGGCCTCGTGCTCGCCGGAGCCTTCGCGGTACCGGTAGATGCCCCGGATGATGTCCTCGTCGGTGACGTGGTCGGGCATGGGCGGCTGCACGCGTGGTTCGTTGTAGACGGTGAGGTAGTACATGACGTCCTCGCCGCCCTCGACGTTGTGGTCGGAGTACATCCGCTCGAGGCCGTGCTGGACCAGCACGGCGATCTCGTAGGCGAACGACGGGTCGTAGGCCTCCACCGCCGGGTTGGTCTGGGCCATCACCAGCGACCCGCGGTCCTGGTGCTGCAGCCCCTCGCCGTTCAGCGTGGTGCCACCGGCGGTCGCGCCGATCAGGAACCCGCGCGAGCGCTGGTCGGCGGCCGACCAGATCGAGTCGCCGGTGCGCTGGAACCCGAACATCGAGTAGAAGACGTACAGCGGGATCATCGGTTCGCCGTGGGTGGCGTAGCTGGACCCGGCCGCCGCGAACGTGCCCACGGACCCGGCCTCGGTGATGCCCTCGTGGATGATCTGGCCGTCCTTGGCCTGCTTGTAGCTCAGCAGCAGCTCCTGGTCGACCGGCTCGTAGGTCTGGCCGTGCGGGTCGTAGATCTTCAGCGTCGGGAACAGCGAGTCCATGCCGAAGGTGCGGGCCTCGTCGGGGATGATCGGCACGATCCGCTTGCCGAGGTCCTCGTGCTTGAACAGGTCCTTGAACAGGCGCACCAGCGCCATGGTCGTGGCGACCTCCTGGGTGCCCGAGCCCTGCTTGAGCTCGCCGTACAGGTCGCGTTCCGGCAGCGACGGCATGGCGAACTGGGTGCGCCGCTGCGGCACGAACCCGCCCAGCTGGCTGCGGCGTTCCAGCATGTACTCGCGCTCGTCCGAGCCCTCGTCGAGCTGGATGTAGGGCGGCAGGTCGCCCTCGAGCTGCTCGTCGGTGACGTCCTCGAGGTACAGCCGGTCGCGGAACGTCTTCAGGGCGTCACTGGACAGCTTCTTCATCTGGTGGACGGCGTTGCGGGCCTCGAAGTCCGGGCCCAGCGTCCAGCCCTTCACCGTCTGGGTCAGGATCACCGTGGGTGCGCCGTGGGCCTCGGTGGCCGCCTTGAACGCCGCGTAGACCTTGCGGTAGTCGTGCCCGCCTCGGGGCAGCCGCTCGATGTCCTCGTCGGACAGGTGCTCGACCAGCCGCTTCAGCCGCGGGTCGGTGCCGAAGAAGTCCTCGCGGATGTAGCTGCCCGGCTTGACCGTGTAGGTCTGGAACTGCCCGTCGGGGACCTCGTTCATCCGCGCGACCAGCAGTCCCTCCACGTCCCGGGCCAGCAGCTCGTCCCACTCGCGGCCCCACACGACCTTGATCACGTTCCAGCCGGCGCCGCGGAAGATCCCCTCGAGCTCCTGGATGATCTTGCCGTTGCCCCGCACCGGCCCGTCCAGCTGCTGCAGGTTGCAGTTGATCACGAACGTGAGGTTGTCCAGCCCCTCCCGGGCCGCGACCGTCAACGCCCCCAGCGTCTCGGGCTCGGCAGTCTCGCCATCCCCACCGAAGAACCACAC
>CAZDIF010000049.1:8494-10877 GCA_964505365.1 uncultured Actinomycetota bacterium | reverse complement strand
ACCACCCGCAGGACGCGCGGGTGCTCGATCAGCGGCGTGTAGAAGCCGTCCTCGGTGGGGATCGACAACTTCAGCATCACCTGCCGGTCGTCCGACATCTTGTCGAGGTGCTCGAGGATCCGATCGCGCAGCAGCTGCTCGGCCTCGGCCTTGTCGGGGGCGTTGATGTCCACCTCGGGCTCGAGGATCGGCATCAGCCCGGCGTCGACGATCTGGTGGCCGACCTCGAACTGCTGGTCGACGATCGCGGCGATCCCGTCGGCGTCGGCGCGGTTGACCACCGACCGCATCTTGGTGCCGAACACGTCGAGGTCGCGGGCACGGGACAGCAGCGCGTCCAGGTCCGGCATCGGCTTCATCAGCTCGACGCCGTTGGACTCGGACTCCTTGCCCTTGTCGACCTTGACGAAGGGGACGACGCCCTTCTGCTCCCACAGGTACGTGGGGGAGGGCATCCCCTCGATCTGGCGGTCCATCGTGCCCTCGAAGAGGATGGCCCCGAGGACCTTCTCGCCCGTGAACGCCGGTGAGGTGATGATCCGCGTGCGCATCTGGTGGACGAGGTCGAACATCTCCTCGTCGGTGCTGTACGCGTCCGTCGGGATCCCGTAGCCCTCCAGGGCCTTCGGCGTGGACCCGCCGCTCTGGTCGAGGGCGGCGATGAAGCCCTGGCCGTTCGCCATCCTGTCGCGCATCTCGCTGTTCACGTGCGTCCCTGTCGTGTCGCGGGGCCATGATCCGGTGGCGGCTCGCCGTCCTCGATGCTAGTCACGGAGGCGGCCACCTCACCGGGCGACCTCGTCCCGGCGGCCACCTCGCGTCGGCGACCGCCGTCGGGCACCATGGCGCGCATGTGTGCCCGACGCGTGCTGCCCCGCGACCCCGTCGACGCCACCGTGGACGGATTCACCCACGGTGGCGAGGGCGTCGTGCGCATCGAGGGCAAGGCGGTGTTCGTCCCCGGCACGATCCCGGGCGAGCGCGTCCGCGTCCGCGTGGTCGACGACCGCAAGCGATGGGCGCGCGCCCAGCTCGTCGAGGTCCTGGACGCCTCACCCGACCGGGTCGAGCCGCCGTGCCCGTACGTGCCCGAGTGCGGGGGCTGCGACCTCCAGCACGTCACCCCCGACGCCCAGCGCCGGCTCAAGCGGCGGGTCGTGGTCGAGCAGCTCGAGCGCCTCGGCCGGCTCACCGACCCCCCGGTGGCGGCGGTCCGACCCGTCGGCCCCGACACCCGCTACCGGACCCGCGCGCTGATGCACGCCGACGAGGACGGCCGGCTGGGATTCCACCAGGCCGCCTCCGACCGGGTGGTGCCGATCGACGAGTGCCTCGTCCTCTCCGAGGAGGCCCAGGCGGTGCGCGACGAGGTCGGTGACGACACGGGTGCCGCCGAGGTGCAGGTGCGCGCCCATGCCTCGACGGGCACGCGGGCGGCCGTGCTGCACCCGGACCCCGACGCGCCGCTGTCGATGCCGGACGGCGACCTGGACCTGGTGCTGGCCCAGCCGGACGGGCAGACGATGGCGTTCCGCGGCGACGGCGTGCTGGCCGAGGAGGTGGCCGGGTGCACCTTCCGGTTCGGCGCGTCGGCGTTCTTCCAGGTCAGCCCGGGGGGCGCCGCGGCGATCGTCGAGGAGGTGCTGGCCGCGGCCGGCGACGTGACCGGAGCGCACGTGTGGGACCTGTACGCCGGCGTGGGGCTGATCAGCGTGCCGCTGGCCCGGGCCGGCGCCGACGTGCTGGCGGTCGAGGGCCATACCGCGGCGGTGGAGTGGCTCGGCCGCAACGCCGACGACAACGGCGTCGGCGACCGGGTCCACCCGGTGCGGGCCGACGTCCGGGCCTTCGCCGAGCAGCCGGACCACGAGCCCCCGGACGTGGTCGTGCTCGACCCGCCGCGCACCGGTGCGGGCGAGCGCACCTGCCAGCGGCTGGCCGAGCAGCGGCCCGGTGCGATCGTCTACGTGGCGTGCGACCCCGCAGCGTTGGCCCGGGACGCCGCGGCGCTGGCCGGGCACGGCTACCGGATGACGAGCGCGGTCCCGCTGGATCTGTTCCCGATGACCCACCACGTGGAGGTCGTCGCGAGCTTCCTCGCCTGACCTACCGTGGGGCCGGTGAAGCCCTGGACGATCCTCGCCGTGGTCGCCGGCATCAGCGGCCTGCTGGTGACCGGCACGTCGCTGGTCGCCGTGTGGCAGTTCGCCGAGGCGCGCGAGGCCCGAGCACGGGCCGAGGCCGCCGAGCAGCGCGCGGCGGAGCTGCAGGAGCAGGTCGACGACCTGGAGGCCCGCATCGAGGCCGGTGGGTCTGGGGGCTCGCTGGAGGACCTGCTGGAGGACCTGCTGGGCGGGGACGGCGGGCTCGAGGACCTCGAGGG
>CAZDIF010000049.1:7327-8394 GCA_964505365.1 uncultured Actinomycetota bacterium | reverse complement strand
GCCTTCCTCGACGACGAGGCGATGCGGGACCGGGTGCTGGCGATCTTCGACGAGGAGTACCCGGCCGACGTGGCCGAGGGCCGTGAGGCCGCGCTGCGGGCGCTCGGCGCCATCCCGGCCGACGCGGACCTGCGGGCGATGCAGCGGCAGCTGTTCGAGGAGCAGGTCGCCGGCTTCTACGACCCGGACACCGGCGAGCTGGTCGTCGGCAGCGACGGCGACCTGTCCGCGGCCGACCGGGTCATCGTCGCGCACGAGCTGGGCCACGCGCTGGTGGACCAGGCCGTCGGCCTGCCGGACGTCGAGGACCCGGCGTTCGAGGAGGACCACGACCGGCTGCTGTCCACGCTGGCCCTCGTCGAGGGCGACGCGACGCTGCTGATGCACCGGTGGGCCCTCGAGACGCTCAGCCTCGAGGAGCAGCTGGCCATGGCGTCGGACCCCTCGGTGCTGGCCTCGCAGCAGTCGCTGGCGGCCTTCCCCCACCACCTGGCGGCCGAGCTGGAGTTCCCCTACCGGGCCGGCCTGGGGTTCGCGTGTGACACCTGGCGGCAGGAGGGCTGGGCCGGCGTCGACGGTGCCTACGCCGATCCCCCGGCGACGACCGCGACGGTGCTGTGGCCCGACCACCCCGGTCGCGTTGGCGACCCGACCGACCTCGCTGCACCCAGCGGCCACCAGCCGGTGCACACGACCACGTTCGGTGCGGCGGAGCTGCTGTGGCTGCTGGAGGCACCGGGCGGCGACGAGTCCCGCGCCCTCGACGACGCCGGTGGTCGGGCGCGTGCCTGGGGCGGCGGCGAGCTGGCCGTGTGGCAGGACGACGGCACGACGGCGGTGGGCCTGTCGATGGTGGATGCCGGCAACGGCACCCCCGACCTGTGCGCGACCACAACGGCCTGGTACGCGGCGGCCTTCCCCGACGCGGCCAGGTCCGAGGCCGGGGACGGTGCCACGTTCGACGGGCCGGACCAGGACGCGGTGGTGCGGTGCATCGGCGGCGAGGTCCGGGTCGGCATCGCCGGGGACACCGCGACGGCGACCACGATCGTCGGCGGCTGACCGGG
>CAZDIF010000049.1:0-7227 GCA_964505365.1 uncultured Actinomycetota bacterium | reverse complement strand
TGACCGGGGTCAGGTGCGCTCGCGGGGGAGCCGCCACTGGCGACGCCAGGCGCGCTCGGCGTCGGCGAACGCGTCCAGTGGTGCCACGACCTCGCCGACGGCGTCGAGCAGTTCCTCCAGCTCGGCCGTGTGCGCGGCCACCTCGAGGACCTCGTCGAGGGCCGCGTCGGCGTCGTCGAGGGCGGTGAGGCAGTCCTCGTGGTCGTCGGCGATCTCGGGCAGCCGCCAGGCCGGCATCCACGCGCGCACGTCGTCCAGCGACCGGCGCAGGGCGTCGACGCCGATGGCGACGGGCGCGGGCTCGACCCGGCCGGTCGGAAGCGTCCCGAGCAGTACGCGCCGACCGGCCTCGATCGCCTGGGCGCAGTCGAGGAACGCCCACCACGCGTCGTGGCGCTCGGCGGGCAGCTCAGGTCGTCGCTGGAACAGTGCCATGGGCGCGGGAGGGTAGGCCCACCGCGTCGGCGATCAGTTCGAGGCTGTGGCGCTGTGCCTCGCCGGAGTGGAAGATGCCGCTGACGATCAGCTCCTGCACGCCGGTGCGCTCGAGCAGCGCCTGCAGGCCGGCGACCACGGTGTCCGGGGATCCGACGACCCCGGTGCGCGTTGGCCCGGCGGTCGCCGGGCCCACCGACGGATCGGCGGCGGCCGCCTCGGGAGGGACCACCCGCCGGAGGTCCCCGCGGCGCAGGAGGGCCTTCATGAGCCGGCCCGATCCGGCGAGGTGGGCGGCCTCGTCGTCGGTGTCGGCGCAGATCACGTTCACGCCGAGCATCACGTACGGCTCGGGCAGGTCGTCGGACGGGCGGAAGTGCTCGCGGTAGGTCTGCAGGGCGAGGTCCAGGCCGTCCGGCGCGAAGTGGAACGCGAAGCTGAACGGCCGGCCGGTCAGGGCGGCGACCTGCGCGCTGAAGCTCGACGACCCCAGCAGCCAGATCGGCGGCAGCACCCCACCGGGCACCGCGCGGATCCCCGCGTAGGCGTGGTCGGCGGGCATGTCGTCGAGGCAGAAGGCCTGCAGCTGGGCGAGCTGCTGGAGGAACGCGTCACCGTGCAGGGTGTCGGGGGGACGGCGCAGCGCGTGGGCCGTGCGCTGGTCGGTGCCCGGCGCGCGGCCGATGCCGAGGTCGATGCGGCCCGGGTGGAAGGCCTCGAGCATGCCGAACCGCTCGGCCACGATGAGCGGTGCGTGGTTGGGCAGCATCACGCCGCCGGAGCCGACGCGGATCTGCTCGGTGGCCGCGGCCGCGTGCGCCATCAACAGGTCGGGCGCGGAGCTGGCGACCCCCGGCATGTTGTGGTGCTCGGCCACCCAGAAGCGGTGGTAGCCCAGTGCCTCGGCGTGGCGGGCGGCCGCCACGGAGCGGTGCAGGGCCTCGGCGTCGGTGGCGTCGTCGGCGACGCTGGCGAGGTCGAGCAGGGACAGGGGCACGCCGAGCTCGGCGGACACCGGCGGCGGGGCGGGCAGCGCGGACGTCACGGGCAGGACCTCACAGCAGGGAGCGGACACGGGAGACGAGCCCGGGCAGCACGTCCCCGAGCCGTGCGACGAGCAACGCGTCGGCGATGTCGTCCTGTTCCGTGGGCTGGCCGTTGATGATCACGACGCGCGCGCCCTGCCGCTTGGCGAGCATCGGCAGCCACGCGACGGGGTAGACCGCCAGCGACGTGCCGAGGGCGAGGAACACGTCCGAGGACTCGGCGGCGGCCTGCGCCCGGGCCATGTCCTCCTCCACCAGCGGCTGGCCGAACGAGATCGTGGCCGACTTGATGAGGCCGCCGCAGTCGGGGCAGTGGGGGTCATGGTCGCCGTCGGCGACGCGCTGGAGGACCTCGGGCAGCGGCCAGCGCCGCTCGCACTGCAGGCACATGGCCTCGCGGGCCGTGCCGTGCACCTCGACGACACGGTCGGGTGAGCTGCCGCCGTCCTGGTGCAGCCCGTCGACGTTCTGGGTGACCAGCAGGTCGAGCCGGCCGAGGCGTTCGAGTTCGGCGAGGGACCGGTGGACGTCGTTGGGCTCGTAGGTCGTCTCGCGCAGCGACAGCCGGTGCTGCCACGCCTCGCGCCGCAGGTCGGGCTGGTCGATCCACGCGTCGATGGTGGCCCGACGCTCGGCCGCGGGGTCCTTCGTCCACACGCCCTGCGGCCCGCGAAAGTCGGGGATGCCGGAGTCGGTGGAGACGCCCGCGCCCGTGAGCGCCACCACCCGGTCCGCCGCGGCGATCCAGCGCGCCACCTCGTCGAGGGTCTCGGTGCCCATGCGTCGTCCTCCTCGCACACGCTCGCTGGCCGCCGCCTCACCAGGGGCGCGGCTGTCCCTCGTCCCACGGGAACAGCCGTTGTGCCTTGCCGGTCTCCTGAACCGGCAGTGTGCCGGGGTCGACCAGTGTGACGTCGATGCCGACCCGACAGCGGTCGCGGAGTCGGCGCCTGAGCGCATCGGCCATCGCGCCGCGGTCGGCTTCGTCGACGGTCGTCTCGGCAACGGCCTCGAGGCGGGTCAGGGTCTCGCGCCGGTCCAGGATGAGGCGGTAATGACCGTTGAGCTGCGGCTCGTCGAGGATCACCGCCTCGACCTCCCGCGGGAACACGTTCACCCCGCGGATGATCAGCATGTCGTCGGCGCGACCCTGCAAGCGGGCGATGCGCCGGTGGGTTCGGCCACACGGGGTCTCGTCGTCCACGAACCGCGTGATGTCACCGGTGCGGTAGCGGATGACCGGCTGGGCCTGGCGGGTCAGCGTCGTGAGGACCAGCTCGCCGAGCTGACCGTCCGGTAGCGGCTTGCCCGTCTCTGGCGACACGATCTCCGGGTAGATGTGGTCGTCGAAGACGAACATCGCGCCCTTGGAGTCGGCCGCCTCCATCGCGACCCCCGGGCCCATCACCTCGGACAGGCCGTAGATGTCGCAGGCGTCGAAGGGCTGACCCGTGACCCCGGACCACGCGGCCTCGATTCGCCCTCGCAACGCCTCCGACCACGGCTCGGCGCCCAGCACGCCGTAGTGGAGCCTGATCCCCCCGATCCCGTCGGCCGCGGCGCGTTCGGCAAGGAGCATCGCGAACGATGGCGTGGAGCACAGGCCGGCCGCCTCGAGGTCGACCAGGAGCTGCAGCTGGAGCGGCTGGTTCCCGCCCGATGCCGGCACGGCCGTCGCCCCCAGGGCCTCGACCCCGTAGTGCAGGCCCAGTCCGCCCGTGAACAGGCCGTACCCGTACGCGACCTGCACGACGTCGTCGCGCGTGGCCCCGGCGCACGCCAGCGCCCGAGCGTTCAGCTGGGCGAACAGCTCGATGTCACGCCGGGTGTAGGCGACGATCGTCGGCTTGCCGCTGGTCCCAGACGACGCGTGCACCCGGACGACCTTCGCCGCCGGGCTCGCGAGCATCCCCAGTGGATAGGTGTCGCGGAACTCGCCCTTGGTCGTGAACGGCAGCGAGGTGAGATCGTCCAGGTCGCGCAGGTCGCCGGCCTCGACATCGTCGAGCTTGTCCGCCCAGAACCCGGTGTCGATGGCGGACAACCGGGCGACGAGCGCGCGCAGCCGGTGGAACTGCAACTCCGCCCGCTCGTCGCGGGACATGGTCTCGGCCGCAGGGTCGAACATCGCCGAGGCTCCTCGGTCGGTCGCGGGAGGTGTTGTTCGCTACGGCGTCCAGCCGGGGATCACCGCGGCTTGTTCGAACCAGCTGAGCAGCTGTCCCTCGTCGAGTTCGTCGTCCTCGTGGATGTGGACGGCCTTCTCGTTGGGGTCCTTGAAGTCGACGGGAGGCACCGGGTCGAGCTCGGCACCGGCGAAGAACGTGAGCTTGACGTAGTTGGTGAAGCAGCGGAAGCTCGCGAAGAAGCCCTGGTCCTCGACGCCGTACATGGGCTGGTTCCACTTGACGGCCTTGACGACGTCCGGGACCGCCTGCTCGATCAACGCATCCAGGCGGCGCCCGACGTCGGACTTCCACCCCGGCATCGCGTCGATGTAGGCCTGCACCGGCGCATCGCCGTCGCCCTTGGGGATCTGCGGGTTCCCGCCGGCCAGCAGCCTCGGGCCGTCATCCTGGTGCGTGCTCCCGTCCTTGTTCGGCACCGGTCACCTTTCGGTCGTGATCATCCGCTCGCATTGTGTGCCACCGCGGCGGTGACGAGCTCCTTGAAGGCGTCCTCGTTCAGCTCATCGTCCTCGCGCAGGTCGATCGCACGTCGCGTGCCCGCGCTCAGGCTGGCGTTGAACACCCCGGCGGGGTCGTCCAGCGCCGCGCCCTGCGCGAACGTGACCTTGACCTTGTCCTTGTAGGTCTCGCCCGTGCAGATGATCCCGTCGAGCTCCCACACCGGGACACCGTCGGGGTTCGAGGGCTTGCGCCACTTGACCGCTTCGACCACGTCCGGCTCCGCCTGATGGATCAGGGCACGGATGCGGGAGAGCGTCTCGCCGCGCCAGTCGCGCAGCCCCGCGATCATGACGTCGATGAGCTCGGACGGGTGTGCGCCATCGTCGGGGTTCGGCACGTGGTTCTCCTCCTGGTCAGCGGGCGCCACGACCCGGGATGGTCAGCTCGTGAGCAAGGCCTCCAGCTTGGCGAGCTGCGCCTTGTACCCCCACTTCATCCCGAACGCTGCCAGCTTCGCCTTCACGCCGGGACCGATCTCGTTGATCGAGATGCGGAGGTCGAGCGCGGTCTTGTCGCCGTCCTCGGAGAGCTCGAGCTCGGTGAGGTGGTCGATGTAGCTCGTGTCCTCGCCCTCGGTCCATGAGCGGGCCTCGTACGCCAGGCGGTGGGGCTGCTCGATCTGCGTGAACGTGCCCTCGAGCGGCCAGCGGGTCCCTGCGTACTTGCCCATGGCCTCGCCCGCCTCCATGACGATGTAGATCCTGCCACCCACGCGGAGGTCGACCTCGCACTCAGGGATCGTGGTCTTCTCGGGCCCCCACCACTGGCGGAGCAGTTCGGGTTGTGTCCACGCCTTCCAGACGGCGTCGATCGACGCCGCGTAGGTCCGCTCGAACGTGAGCTCCCTCTTCTTCAACAGCTGCACAATCATGGCGATCACCTTTCGCGTGAGGCCGGGTCAACCGGCGCGAACAACCAACGGCGGTGCCACGAACCCGGGCTTGTCCGCCTCATCGATCCTCGTCCCCCGTCGAGCCCTCCATCGAGTTGAGGAAGGTCTCGAGCGAGTCCAGACGCGCGTCCCACAGCTCCTCGAACGAGTTGAGCCAGTCGCCGATCTCCTCGAACGGCTCGCCCCGCAGGTGGTAGATGCGCCGGCGCGCCACGGGTTCCACGTCCACCACCCCAGCCTTGCGCAGAACACCGAGGTGCTTGGAGGTCTGCGGCTGACGGATGCCCAGCTTCTCGGCGATGTCCCCGACCGAGAACGGCCCGACGCGCAACAGCTCGACGATCTGGAGACGGCTGGGTTCACCGAGGGCGGCAAAGGTGGTCGCGTCCATGCACCGGACGCTACATGCACAATATATTCCTGTCAAGGAATATATGGCGCGGTCGCGGGGCGCGCTGCGACCTCCCAGCAACGTCCCTCCAGCGCCGGCCCCGTCCTGCCGATACGGAGACGTGAGGAGGAGGCGCGACGATGCCCCGGCGGGACGAGAGGGTCGACGAGCTGCTCGCGGAGCTGCGGGACCTGACGCGCGACGTCGCCCGTGACCCCGCCGTGACGGCCCGGCGCCTGCACGTCCTCCGCCGCCTGGAGCAGTGCCTCGCAACCGATCGCTGCCGAGACCCGGCCGTGGCGTAGTCCGGCCACGGTGCATGGGCGCGGGCCCTCGTGTCGTCCTCACTGGGTGAGGAGCGCACGTGGCCGGAACGGCCGCCCGGCTCGCACCGAATCTCGGTGGTGACGGAAGCCAACCCGTCGATACGCTTCCTCCGAGGCCCGCGGCCCGGAGTCCTGGTCACCGCGCTCGACGACGACATCGTCCGCGAGTGACCCATGTCCACGCCCACCCACCTCCCCCCGCTGGCGTCGCACCCGTTCCTCGACGCCATGCGCGACCGGGTGCTGGTCATCGACGGCGCCACCGGCACCTACCTGCAGGACCTCGACCTGACCGCCGACGACTTCGGCGGCGAGGCGCTCGAGGGCTGTCCGGAGATCCTCAACGTCTCCCGCCCCGACATCATCGAGGACTTCCACCGGCAGTTCCTCGAGGTCGGCGTCGACGCGGTGGAGACCAACAGCTTCGGCGGCGCCCCGTGGGTGCTGGACGAGTACGGGCTCGGTGACCGCACCGAGGAGCTCAACGCCGCGGCGGCCCGGATCGCCCGGTCGGTCGCCGACGAGTTCGCCGAGACCGACGGCCGGCCACGCTTCGTCCTCGGCTCGATCGGCCCCGGCACGAAGTCCCCGACGCTGTCACTGGGCAAGGACCCGGACGACCCCGAGGTCAAGGACTTCATCGACGTCCCCACCATGGAGGACGGCTACCGGCGCCAGGTCCGCGGCCTGCTCGACGGCGGCGTCGACGCGGTGCTGATCGAGACGGCGTTCGACCTGCTGCAGATCAAGGCGGCGGTGGCGGCCACCAACGACGTGTTCGTCGAGCGCGGGGCCCGCGTCCCGCTGATGGTCCAGTTCACCGTGGAGCGGGACATCAACACCATGCTCCTCGGTACCGAGCCGCTGGCGGCCATCGCGGCGCTCGACCCGCTCGACATCGACGTGCTGGGCATGAACTGCGCCACCGGGCCGGCCGACATGCGCGAGCACGTGCGGACGCTGTCGCGCCACTCGCGCCTGCCCATCTCCATCGTGCCCAACGCCGGCATCCCCGAGATGGTCGACGACCGCGCCTGCTTCCCGCTGGACCCGGAGGGGCTCGCCGACGCCCACCGGGAGTTCGTCTCCGAGCTCGGCGTCAACATCGTGGGCGGCTGCTGCGGCACGACGCCGGCACACCTCAAGGCCGTGGTCGACGCGGTCCGCGATCTCGCCCCCCACCCCCGTCAGCTCGACCGGCCGGGGTACCTCCGCGCCGGCGCCGCCGGCCAGCTGGTGCAGAGCGACGACCCCGACGCGATAGTCGACGGTGGCGCGGAGGCGGAGCCGAGCACGCACGTCGCCCCGATACCCGTCGAGTTCCGGCCGTCGCTCGCCAGCCTGTACACGGCCGTGCCGATCGAGCAGGACACCTCCTTCCTCGTCATCGGGGAGCGCGCCAACGCCAACGGCTCGAGGGCGTTCCGCGAGCTGCTGCTGGAGGAGG
>CAZDIF010000048.1:5899-10970 GCA_964505365.1 uncultured Actinomycetota bacterium | reverse complement strand
CGCACGAGGACGACGACAACCTCGTCGCGTGCCAGCTCGCCAAGATCGAGTTCGGGGTGAAGCGCGCGATCTCGCGCGTCAACACCCCGAAGAACGTCGAGATCTTCGAGAAGCTCGGCATCGAGGCGGTGTCCTCGACCCGGCTCATCTCCGAGCTGCTCGAGCACGAGTTCACCGTCGGCGAGCTGATCCGGCTGTCCTCGCTGCGCGGGGGGCGGGTCAGCCTCGTCGAGCTGCGCATCCCCGACGACGGCCGTCCACCCAAGGCCGTGCAGGACCTCGGCCTGCCCCTGGACGCCGTGCTCGTGTGCATCTTCCGCGGGGAGGAGACCATCATCCCGCGGGGGACGGCCGAGGTCGAGCCGGGCGACGACGTCGTCGCGCTGACCACCCCGGACCTCGAGGAGGAGCTGCGCAACGTGCTGGTCGGACGATGAGCCGCCCGGACACGCGGCAGGCCCCGATCTGGCGCCAGGTCCTCGAGGGGATCGGCCTGGTCGCCGCGCTGTCGATGGCCGTCACGCTCGTCGGGATCGTGCTCGCCGTCGTCGTGACGCTGTTGTTCTGATGACGCCGCCCACTGCCGGGAGCTGACGTCCGTGTTGCTGCGTCCCACGGCCGCCGACGTCACCGTCGTGATGCGCAACCTCGGCCTCGGCCTCACGGCAATCGGTGTCGTGACCTCCGCCGTGGCGGTGGTGGCCCTGGTCGTGGGCGACATCGACGGGGCCATGTCGATGGTCGTCGGCGGAGCCCTCGGCGTCGGCCTCGGGCAGTGGTGCCGGCTCCGGTGGACGGGTCGTGCCCCGCTGTCATGGACCCGCGCCGTGGTCGCGGCCACGCTGGTCTGGACGATCGGCAGCCTCGTGGCCGCCGTCCCGCTGTTCCTGTCCGGACACTATGCGACCTACCTCGACGCCACGTTCGACGCGATGTCGGGGCTCACGACCACCGGCCTCACGGTCGTCCAGGACCTGGACCACCTGCCGCTCGCGCACGTCGTCTACCGACACGTCCTCGAACTCATCGGGGGGCTGGCGATCGTGGTCACCGGCCTGACCGTGCTGACCGCTGCCACCGCCACGGCGTCCAGCCTGGCCCCCTCCGACGTCCGTGACGAACGGATCCTGCCCTCCCCCGAGCGGACCTGGCGCCTCGTCACGATGATCACGTCCATCGTCGTCGCGGTTGGACTCGTCGCGTGCACGGCAGCCGTGGCCGTCGCCGGGGTCGACGGTCCACGCGCGCTGCTGCACGGCTTCAGCCTCGCCGTGGCCGCTGCGACCACGGGGGGGTTCAGCGTCATGTCGACGTCGGCGGGCTTCTACCACTCTGCCCTGGTCGAAGCGGTGGTGGTCCCCCTGATGCTCGCGGGCGCGGTGTCCTTCACGCTGTACCGGGCCGCGGGGGCGGGTGCGGGGCGCGCACTCGCCCGCGAGCTCGAGATCCGCACGTTCCTCGCGTCCTTCGCCGTGCTCACGGCGGTCGTGATGGTCGGCCTCGGACGAGCCGGGTCCCAGACGGAGTTCGTGCCCCTGCTCCGTCGCGGCCTGTTCACGATGGTTGCGGCGCACACGACCACGGGCCTGCAGGTGGTCTCCCCCCGTCTCATGGCCGTCGACTGGGGGCAGCTGGCCCCGGCGGCGCTGGTCGCGGCGATGACGATCGGCGGCATGACCGGCTCGGCCGCGGGTGGTCTGAAGACCTTCCGCGTCGGGATCATCGGCAAGGGCGTGGTGTCCGACGTGCGCCGGGTCCTGTCGCCGGAGTCGACGCTGATCGTCCCGACGTTCACCCGGGGGCGTCGCCGGATCCTCCGCCACGCCCACGTCCGGTCAGCTGCCTCGACGCTGCTGCTGCTGCTCGGTGCCGCCCTGACCGGCGCCGTCGTGGTGCTGTACTTCGAGAGCGGCGTCGACCTCACCGAGGCCCTCTTCGCCGCCACCTCGGCCGTGACCAACAGCGGACAGTCGATCGGGTCGGTGGAGGCGCTGTCCTCGTCCGGCGTGAAGATCGCGTTCCTGGGCCTGATGCTCGTGGGGCGGCTCGAGTTCCTGGCCGTGTTCGCGACGCTCGGGTTCCTGTGGGCCGGCGTCCGGGGCCGCGCATGAATCGGAGGTACCCATGAGCCGAGGCCGCGTCCATCCCCGCGCCCTGCTGCAGATCGCCGCCGTCATGGCGGTCATGGTGGCGGTGTCGGTCGCCGTCGGGGTCGTCCGCGCCACCGCGCCCGACACCCGGCTCGAGCCCGTCGCCCCCGCTGCCCCCGACCCCGAGGAGGTGGTGACCTGCGAGCGGACCCTGCCGGCAGCGCCCGAATCGCTCGAGGACATCCGCGAGGTCGATCCCGTCGGCCGGGTGAACTCGGTCGAGGTGATCGAGTGCCCCGACGCCTTCGACCGGCAGTCCGTCACCTACGTCGGCGAGGTGGTCGGGGACGTCCTCCACCGCGAGGGCGGGGCATGGCTGCTCGTGAACGACGACGGCTACGCGCTGGCCACCGGACCGCTGCAGTCGCACAACGCCTTCGACGGCTTCAACACCGGACTCAGCGTCTGGCTGCCCGACCCCCTCCCGGAGCTCGAGCCCGGCGGACCCCGGCAGCGCGGCACCGTCATCGAGGTCCGCGGGGTCATCCTCCGGGCCGATCCGGCGGACGGCGGGGGACTCACGCTCCGGGCGCTGGATGCCAGCGACGTCCAGGTGGTCCGCGAGGCCGAGCCCGTCGATCGTCCGCTGAACCGGGGCCAGGCGGTGCTCGCGCTGGTGATGGCCGCGGCCGCCGCGCTCGTCGTCGCCGTCGAACGTCGCGTACGAGTGCGCCGGTGAGCCCGGCACCGACGTCACGGCGACCCGGGGGCCGGCCATGCTGATCCGCCCAGGCCGCAACGACGCCCGCATCATCGGCTTCTACCTCGGCAAGATCCTGGTGGGCCTGGGCTGGCTGCAGACCATCCCCCTGGCCGTCGCCGTCGCCCTTCAGGAGTGGAACGACGCCACGGCGCTGGTCATCGGCATCGCGATCGCCTTCGGCTCGGGGCGGCTGACCGAGTGGCGGCTGCACACGTCCGCGGACCTCACCTGGTCACACGGGCTGGTGACGGTCGCGCTGGGGTGGCTCCTCGGACCCGTCGTGCTCGCGGTGCCGTTCCACCTCTCCGGGCACTACGGGCAGTTCGTCGACGCGTACTTCGATGCCATGAGCGGCCTCACGACGTCCGGGCTGACCCTCGTGCAGGACCTGGACCACCTCACCGTGCCCATGGTGCTGCTGCGGCACCTGGCGCAGTTCGCCGGCGGCCAGGGCATCGTCGTGGTGGTCCTCACGGTGCTGGCCACGGCCTCGGCGCAGGTGGCCACCCTGTACGCGGGTGAGGGCCGGGATGACCGGATCGTGCCAAGCATCGTGCGCACCGCCCGGTTCATCTTCCTCGTGGCCTTCGCGTACCTCGTCGTCGGCACGTTCGCCCTGTGGCTGACCGGGCTCCACGCGGGCCTCACGGCCGGACGGTCGCTCTTCCACGCCCTCACGATCTTCATGGCCGCCTTCGACACGGGCGGGTTCGCGCCGTACTCCAACTCGATCGCCTACTACCACTCGGCCCCGATGGAGGCGGTCATCATCGTCCTGATGATCGCCGGGGCGATCTCGTTCGGCCTGCACTACGAGCTCTGGCGCGGTCGGCGCCGGGAGATGCTCGAGAACCTCGAGACCCGCGCGCTGGCCACCACGGGCTTCATCACGGTCGCCGTCGCGCTCCTCGGGCTGGCCCGCAGCGGTGCGTTCCTGGACCTCGGCCCGCTCGTGCGCAAGGGGCTGTTCACGGTCGTCTCCGCCCACACCGGCACGGGCTTCGGGGTGAACGCGGGGCGGCTGTACGTCACGGACTGGGGCCTGGTCGCCCCGGCCGGCATCGTCCTGGCAATGGCGCTCGGCGGCATGGCCTCGTCCACGGCCGGTGGCATCAAGGCGATCCGGATTGGCCTCGCCGCGAAGTCCGTCTTCCGCGACCTGCGGCGCGCGATCCAACCGGATGCCGCCATCGTGGTGGCGTCCTACACGCACCGGCACCGCCGGATCATCACCGACGAGCAGGTGCGCAACGCCATCACGATCCTGGTGCTGTACCTGCTGCTGTACCTCGGTGGTGCGCTGGTCGGGGTGTACTACGGGATCCCGTTCGATGCTGCCCTGTTCGAGTCCACCTCCGCCGCCGCCAACGTGGGCCTGTCCAGTGGCGTGCTGGCACCGTCGAACCCCTACCTGCTCAAGGTGGTCTACACGCTGCAGATGTGGGTCGGGCGTCTCGAGTTCATGTCCGTGTTCGTGCTCGTGGGCTGGCTCTTCGCCGCGGTGCGGGGGCGAACCTGACCCTCACCGCTTGTCGGTGCGGCCGGCCTCCTGCGACGACGGGCACAGCGGCTCGACCACGCAGGCCTCGCACCGGGGCCGGCGGGCGAGGCACACCCGGCGACCGTGGAAGATCAGCAGGTCGGCCACCTCCAGCCACCGCTCCCGCGGGAACAGGCGCATCAGGTCGCGCTCGATCTTCGCGACGTCCTCGTGGCGCGTGAACCGCAGCCGCCGGGCCAGCCGCCTCACGTGCGTGTCGACCACCACGCCCTCGTTGACGCCGAAGCCGTTGGACAGGACGACGTTGGCCGTCTTGCGGGCCACGCCGGGCAGGGCGGTGAGCTCCTCCATGGTCGACGGGACCTCGCCCCCGTGGCGCTCGAGCAGCAGCACCGCGGTGGCGTGCAGGTTCTTCGCCTTCTGGCGGAACAGGCCGAGCGAGCTGATCAGTTCCTGGATCCGTTCGACGCCGGCCTCGGCGAACGCCTCCGGGTCGGGCAGCTCGGCGAACAGCCGCGGCGTCACCTGGTTGACCGACACGTCGGTGGACTGGGCCGACAGCACGGTCGCCACCAGCAACTGCCACCGGTCGGCGAACTCGAGGGCGATGTGCGCGTCGGGGTGCTCGGCCGCGAGCAGGTCGAGGATCACCGGTGCCCGCCGCGTCTTGCCGCGATCGGCGTCCAGACCCGGTGGGATGGCCGGGGTCTCCGGCGG
>CAZDIF010000048.1:0-5799 GCA_964505365.1 uncultured Actinomycetota bacterium | reverse complement strand
TCGAGGCCGAGGACGACGGCCACGGTGAGCTGATCTCCGCCCTGGCGCAGTGCCTGCCGTCCGGCGCCGAGCTGCACGGCACCGGCATCACCAAGGGTTTCGTGATCAGCCAGGTCGCCTCGACGGGCACCTTCGCCCCGTACGACAGCGAGGAGGAGCCGACGCCGGTCGAGACCCTCGAGGACGTCGAGGCCCTCTGCGACGAGGTGCAGACCCTGGCGGACGAGGCCGAGGCCGACGAGACCGCGAAGGGCCGCCCCGACTGGGCGGGTCCCGAGGGCGAGTCCGACACCGACGGTGAGGTCGAGACCCAGGAGGACGACGGCCCGCCCGAGCACGCCGGTCCGCCCGCCGACCGTGGTGGCGGCCCGCCGGACCACGCCGGTGGCGGCAGCTGACCAACCAGTTCCCGTGACGACGAGGCCGCCCCGGTCGGGGCGGCCTCGTCAATGCTGGTCGGGGACCCGGGGCAGGTGGACACGGAAGGTGGTGCCCTCCCCGAGCAGCGAGTCCACCCGGATCGTCCCCCCGTGCCGCTCCACGGCGTGGCGGACGATCGACAGGCCGAGGCCGGTGCCCCCGGTCTCGCGGGAGCGGGCCACGTCGACGCGGTAGAAGCGCTCGAAGATGCGCTGCAGGTCCTGCTGGGGGATGCCGATCCCGGTGTCGGCGACGGCGACCTCCCAGCCGTCGTCGACCGGCGTGACCGACAGGTCCACGCGGCCGCCAGCGCGGTTGTACTGGATGCCGTTGGCGACGAGGTTGCGCACGACCAGGCGCACGTCGTCGGCCTCGGCCTGCAGCCAGGCCGACTCCGGTGCGTCCAGCGACAACGTGACGTCGGCCTCCCGCGCCCGGTCGTCGAGCCCCGCGATGACGTCGGTGACGACGGCGACGACGTCGACGTCGACGAGGTCCAGGTCCTCGCGCTCCTCCAGCCGGCGGAGGCTCAGCAGGTCGTGGACGAGCCGCACGAGCCGGTCGGATTCCTCCCGCAGTCGTCCGACGAGGTCGGGCACACGCCCCGGGTCGCGCGTCGCGGTCACCTCCATCGCCTCGGACAGCGTCTGGATCGACGCGGCCGGGGTCTTGAGCTCGTGCGAGGCGTTGACGACGAAGTTGCGCCGCAGCTCCTCGATGCGCTTCTCGCGCGTGCGGTCGTGGACGATCACCAGCGTGTCCTCGCCGACGGGCGACACGGAGGCCGACACGTGCCGGTCGCCCACCTCGGCCTCGACCTCGAGGGTCTGCTGCTCGCGGCGGACCCGCGCCACCGCGTCGGCCAGCACGGCCGATCCCAGCGCCTGGATGGCCGTGACCGGCGTGTCGCGCGACACGATGCCCAGCAGCCGCCGCGCGCGGTCGTTCGCGGCGGCCAGTTGCCCCTCCCCGTCGAACACGACGGCCGGCATGGCCAGGGAGGTCACGAGGTCCCGGCGCCACGGGCCGACGTCCGCCAGCTGCTGTCGGGCGGCATCCAGCTCCGCGCGCACGCTGGCGAGCTCGTCAGCGAGGGCCCGGTCCCTCCGGCGCCGGCGCCAGTCCACGAGGATCGCGCCGAGCGCCAGGCCCACGAGGCCCGCGACCACCACGGCGACCAGCGTGGCGCCGCTCACCGGTCGGCGAACCGGTACCCGACGCCGCGGACCGTCTGGATGCGCACCGGATCCGTCGGGTCCTCCTCGATCCGGGTGCGCAGCCGGCGGATGTGGACGTCCAGCGTCTTGGTGTCGCCCACGTAGTCGGAGCCCCACACCTCGTCGATGAGCTGGTGGCGCGTGAGCACCCGCCCGGCGTTCTCGAGGAGGTAGGCCAGCAGCTCGAACTCCTTCGGGGGCAGCTCGACGAGCTCGTTGTCGACGTGCACCTCGTGGCGCACCCGGTCGACCCGGACGCCGCGGGCCTCGGCCGGCGCGTCGACGTCCATGACGTCGAGGATCGGCGCGCCTCGGAGGATGGCCCGGATGCGGGCGACCAGCTCGCGCGTGGAGAAGGGCTTGGTCACGTAGTCGTCGGCGCCGAGCTCGAGGCCGACCACGCGGTCGACCTCCTGGTCCCGGGCCGTGATCATGATGATCGGCACGTCGGAACGCGACCGGATGATGCGGCAGACCTCCGTGCCGGACATGCCCGGCAGCATGAGGTCGAGGAGCACGAGGTCGGGCCGCAGCCGCTCCCAGGCGCTGACGGCCTCCCCGCCGTCCTTGACCCACGCGACCCGGAAGCCCTCCGCCTCGAGCGTGATCGTGAGCCCCTCGGCGATGCTCTGCTCGTCCTCGACCAGGAGCAGGTTGGGCATCAGTCGTCACTCCCGTCCGCGTCCTCGTCACGGCGCCGGCGCTTGCCGACCTTGACGCGCTCGCCGGTGGCGACGAACGTCGCGTCCTGGGCGATGGCGACGCCGTGGTCGGCGATCCGCTCGTAGTAGCGGGCGATCAGCCCCAGCACGAGCATCTCGTCGCCCGCCTCGTCCATGGCGGCGGCACGCTCGAGCAGGAGCTGCTGCAGCCGGTCGACGTCCTCGTCCGCCTCGTCGATCTCGTGGACGGCGAGCGCGTCGTGCTGCCGCCAGGCGTCGATCCCGCTGGTGAACACCTTCGCGGCGCGGGCCGCCAGCTCGGCCAGCTGGGCCCGCACGTCCTCGGGCAGGAAGCGGGGGTCGAAGCGGTCGAGGGTGAGGCACACGTGCTTGAGCAGGGCCGCCGACCGGTCGACGTCGGTGGTCATGCGCAGCAGCGCGACCAGCCGGCGCAGGTCGCTGGCGACCGGTGCCTCCCGGGCGAGGATCAGGAATCCCTCGTCCTCGATGACCTCCATCGCGTCGCCGACCTCCACGGACAGGTCGAGCGCCTCGGCGATGCTGCTGCGGTCGCCGGAGAGGAAGGCCGTGGTCAGGCGGGGCAGCGCCTCGGCGACCGTGATCGCCGCGGACACGAACTGGTCGTCGAGCTGGTCCATCTGCTGGTGGAAGTCCACCCGGACCTCGCGCTCGATGCCCGCCTCGGGTCGTGACCGTTCAAACTGCATCCACGATTCCAGTTCGTCGTCGTCCGGCAAGTATGCGTCGTGGCGCGACACCGTCAGCCGAACCGCCCCGTGATGTAGTCCTCGGTGCGGCGGTCGCTCGCCTGGGTGAAGATCTTCTCCGTGTCGTCGTACTCGACCAGCTTGCCTGCGTGGGTCCCGTCGGACTCGTCCACCTCGAGGGTGAAGAAGGCCGTGCGGTCCGAGACGCGGGCCGCCTGCTGCATGTTGTGGGTGACCACGACGATCGTGTAGGTCTCGGTGAGCTCGCGCATGAGCTCCTCGATCTTCAGCGTCGCGATCGGGTCCAGCGCCGAGCAGGGCTCGTCCATCAGGATGACGTCCGGCTCGGTGGCGATGGCGCGGGCGATGCACAGGCGCTGCTGCTGGCCCCCGGACAGCGCCAGGCCGCTGGAGTCGAGCTTGTCCTTGACCTCCTCCCACAGCGCGGCGCGGCGCAGGGACCGCTCGACGACCTCGTCGAGCCCGTCCTTCATCCCGTGGAGACGCGGGCCGAACGCCACGTTGTCGTAGATCGACTTCGGGAAGGGGTTGGGCTGCTGGAACACCATCCCGACCCGTCGGCGCACCTCGACCGGGTCCACGTCCGGCCCGTAGATGTCCACGCCGTGGTACCGGACGTCGCCCTCGACGCGGGCGATCTCGACGAGGTCGTTCATGCGGTTGAGGCAGCGCAGCAGCGTGGACTTGCCACAGCCGCTGGGGCCGATGAGGGCCACGATCTCGTTGTTGTGCACGTCCATGCTGACGTCGCGGACGGCCACGGTCGAGCCGTACGTCACGCGGACGTCGCGGAGGGAGAAGATCGTCTCCACCGGGGCGTGGGTCCGGGCCTCGTCGTGGTGGGCTACGTCGACGTGCACGGCGGTGCTCCGTTCGGGGGCGGTGGTGGTCTCGTCCATGATGTCGTCGGTCCTCGTGCCAGTCGAGCGCACGGTCATGTACGGGTGGCGTAGCGGTTGCGGAGGACGATGGCGGTGGCGTTCATCAGCAGGAGCACCGCGAGCAGCACGAGGATGCCGGCCGCGGCCGCCTCGACCTGGAAGCCCTCCTGCGGGCGCTTGACGAAGTCGAAGATCTGGATGGGCAGCGCACCGAACGGCTCGAGGACGTTCCAGGGCTCGTTGTCGGCGCGCCGGCTGAACACCGCGCCGGCGACGAGGATGGGGGCCGCCTCGCCGACCGCGCGGGACAGCGCCAGGATCGTGCCGGTCAGCACCCCGGGCATCGCGACGGGCAGCACCTGCCGGTACGTCGCCTGCCACGGGGTCGCCCCGAGGGCCAGCGCGCCCTGGAAGATCGAGGGCGGCACGGCCCGGATCGCCTCGCGGCCGGCCACGATGATGACCGGCAGGATCAGCAGGGCCAGGGCGAGCGCGCCGCTGATGAGCGTGCGCCCGAACTCGAGCACGTACACGAACATCGCCGCGGCGAGCAGGCCGTAGACGACGGACGGCACCCCGGCGAGGTTGGCGATGTTGACCTGCATGAACCGGGTGAACCGGTTGTTGGGGGCGAACACCTCCAGGTAGATCGCCGCGCCGACCCCGATCGGGAACGCGATGAGGGCGACCAGCACCATCAGCGACAGCGTGCCCGTCAGCCCCGTGCGGATCCCGGTCTCCTCGGCGTTGCGGCTGGAGTAGCTGGTGAGGAAGTCGAGGCTCAGCCGGCCGGCGCCGTCGCGGAGGACGTCCCACAGCAGCGCGCCGAGCACGGCCAGCGCCAGCAGGATCGCCACGAGCAGCACCAGCTGGACCAGCCGCTCCCGGGCCTCGCGGGCACGCGGCGCGGCGAGCGCCCGGGCGACGTCGGCGGTCGTGCGGGCGGGAGTCGACAGGCTCACGAGTACTCCTCCCGGAAGCGCCGGACGAACCGCTGGGCGAGCAGGTTGAGCCCGAAGGTCATGGCGAACAGGACGAGGCCGACGGCGAAGATGGAGTTGTAGGTCAGCGACCCGCGGGACGCCTCGCCCTGCACCGCCTGGACGATGTAGGCGGTCATGGTCTGGACCTGGTCGCCGGGGTTGGCGGTCATCGTCGGCAGGTTGCCCCCGGCGATCGCGACGATCATGGTCTCGCCGATGGCCCGGCCCATCCCGAGGATCGCCGCCGAGACGATCCCGGACAGTGCCGCCGGGAACACGACGCTGCGCAGGACCGTCGACCGGGTGGCCCCCATGCCGTAGGCCGCCTGCCGCAGCCCCATGGGCACGGCGCTCATGGCGTCCTCGGACAGCGATGCCACGGTGGGCACCACCATCACGCCCACGACGACGCCGGCGCTGAGTGCGTTGAAGATGTCGACCTGGAACGGCAGCCAGTCCTGCAGGAGCGGCGTGACGAACGTCAGGGCGAAGTAGCCGAGCACCACGGTGGGCACACCGGCGAGGATCTCGAGCATCGGCTTGATCACCCGACGCACGCGCGGGCGGGCGTACTCGGACAGGTAGGCGGCGGCGCCCAGGCCGAGCGGCACGGCCACCAGCATGGCGATGCCCGTGACCAGCAGCGTGCCGTTGATCAGCGGCAGGATGCCGATGCGGAAGGCCTCGCTGTCCGGGTTGCCGAACGGCCGCCAGGCGGTGTCGGTGAAGAACTCGACGACGGAGACCTCGCCGAAGAAGACCAGGCCCTCGCGCAGCAGCACGAACAGGATCGCGAGGGTCGTCACGATCGACAGGGCGCCGCAGGCCCACAGGACCCGCAGGATCACGCGTTCGCCGTAGCGGCGGCTGCGGGGCGACAGGTCGGG
>CAZDIF010000047.1:0-11250 GCA_964505365.1 uncultured Actinomycetota bacterium | reverse complement strand
AGCTCGGCGGCGACGTGATCGGCCTGGGGTTCCTCATCGAGCTCGGCTTCCTCGACGGCATCAAGAAGCTGGCGGGCCGTGAGGTCGCATCCCTGTTGACCTACGGCGACTGACGGTCGGGGGCATCGACGCAGACGGCGGGTATGCCGAGTGGGGACGCTGCGGGCCTATCCTCCGCCCGCAACGAGTCCGAGGGGGCCGGCGTTCCCGGCAACCCCGCGAACGGAGCGAGGCACCGTGAGCAGCACCTCCACCACCACCCGTGAGCAGGACCCCGAGGCGCCGGAGACGTCCGCGCTGGATCGGTACTTCGGGCTGACCCGGCACGGCACCACCGTGCGAACCGAGGTGGTCGCCGGACTGACGACCTTCCTCGCCATGGCCTACATCATCGTGGTGAACCCGGCCATCCTCGGCGACGCCGGCATGGACGGCGGCGCGGTGTTCGTGGCCACGTGCCTCGCGGCGGCACTGGGCACCGGGATCATGGGCCTGTGGGCGAAGCTGCCGATCGCCCAGGCCCCGGGGATGGGCCTGAACGCCTTCTTCGCCTACTCGGTCGTGCTCGGCATGGGCGTGCCGTGGCAGACCGCGCTGGCCGCCACCTTCGTGTCCGGCCTGCTGTTCCTCCTGCTGGCGGTCACCGGGATCCGCGAGGCGATCATCGACGCGATCCCGCTGCAGCTCAAGTACGCGGTCAGCGCCGGCATCGGCCTGTTCATCGCGTTCATCGGGCTGCAGAACTCCGGCCTGGTCGTCGCCGACGAGGCGACCGTGGTGGCGCTCGGCACCCTCGAGGGCGCCACCCTGTTGACCGTGTTCGGCGTCGTCGTCACCGCCTTCTTCGTCGTGCGGAAGGTCAAGGGCGGGATCTTCTTCGGCATTGCCGCCACGGCGGTGGTCGGGATGGTCGCCGGGCTGGTCGACGTGCCGTCGGGCGTCGTCGGGTCCGTGCCCAGCATCGCCCCGACGTTCGGCGAGGCACTGGCGAACCTGCCGGACCTGTTCGGCCCCGAAATGGCCGTCGTGGTGTTCACGATGCTGTTCGTGGACTTCTTCGACACCGCCGGGACGCTGATCGGCGTGACCAGCCAGGCGGGCCTGCTCACCGACGAGGGCAAGCTGCCCAACGGCTCCCGCGCGCTGGTGTCCGACGCCGTGGCGACCATGGGCGGCGCCGTCGCCGGGACCTCCACCACCACCTCCTACATCGAGTCCTCCGCCGGTGTCGGCGAGGGCGGCCGCACCGGCCTGACATCCCTGACCACCGCCGGGCTGTTCCTGCTGGCGCTGCTGTTCGCGCCCCTGCTGTCGGTCGTGACCGCCGCGCCGGCCGTGACCGCCCCGGCGCTGATCATCGTGGGCGTGATGATGGCCCGCACCCTCGGGGACATCCCGTGGGACGACATGGTCTACGCGATCCCCGCGTTCGTCACCATGATCGCGATGCCGCTGACCTACTCGATCGCCACGGGCATCGCGCTCGGCCTGGTGCTGTTCCCCCTGTTCATGCTGTTCCGCGGCCGCGGACGGGACGTCCACCCGATCATGTACGTGCTGTTCGCGGTGTTCGTCGCCTACTTCGTCTGGCTCGTGTAGCACCCGGTCGGCCGTCCCCGTGGACGTGCCCCGTCGATCGGCGTATCGTTCCGGGGCGGGCACGCTCAGGGGGAGACGGTGGCACGAGTCGTCGTGGTGGGTGCTGGCCCCGGTGGGCTGGCCACGGCGCTGTTCAGCGCACGACGGGGGCACGAGGTCGTGGTCGTCGACCGGGACCCGGGACCGCCCGACGGGCCTGCGGACGTGCTGGCGGCGTGGGAGCGGCCGGGGGTCGCGCAGGCGGCGTTCTCCCACTACTTCCTCGCCCGGTCCACCCGCGTGGTGCGCGAGGAGGCACCCGACCTGCTCGACGCCCTCGAGGCCGTGGGGATCCTCCCGTCCGACGTCCGCTTCGGGCCCGGCATGGAGGACGACCGGGCCCTCCTCGCGCGCCGGCCCGTGTACGAGGGCGTCATGCGGCGCTTCGTCGATCGCGAGCCCGGCATCGAGATGCACTGCGCGTCCGTGCGGGGGCTGATCGCCGAGCGCGGCACCGCCCACGTGCGCGGCGTCCGACTGGACGACGGCACCGAGGTCGACGCGGACCTCGTCGTCGATGCCGCGGGACGTCGCAGCGCGTCGGGCCGGTGGCTGCGCGACCTCGACCTGCCGGCCCCCGCCGTGCACGACGACCCCTGCGAGCTGCAGTACGTGGGCCGCCACTACCGCCTCCGGGACGGCGAGCCGTTCCCCAGCCTCGACGTGCCCGTGGTCCAGCCCCTGCCCTACGCGGTCATCCTCGTGTTCATCGGGGACAACCGGACGTTCTCGGTCGCCACGGCCGTGTCGTCGCACGATCCGCTGCGGCGCCGGCTGCACGAGCCCGACGTCCTCGACCGCTTCCTCCACGCCGTTCCCCTGACGGCCGACTGGCTCGACCGGGCCGACCCCATCGGGGACGTCCGCGTGATGGCGGGCCTGGCGAACCGTCGGCGGCGGATCGTGTCCAACGGGGCCCCGACCCCCACGGGCCTGGCCCTGGTCGGTGACGCCTCGCACTACACGAACCCGGCCCTCGGCCAGGGCATCAGCCTGACCTTCTGGATGGCGCAGCGGCTGGCCGACACCGTCGAGCGTGCCCCGGACGACCCGTCGGGGATGATCCGCGACCACGAGGCATGGCTCGACGAGGAGCTCGGCCCCCGGTACGAGCGACAGGTCGTCGACGACGCCCAGACGACCCGGCAGTTCGCCGCAGGCTGCCGCGGCGAGGGGTGGCTGCCGGCCGAGGATCCGCGCCTGCAGCGCCGCCTCGCCGTGATGATGCTGGCGTCCGAGGACGAGCAGGTCGAGCTGGTCGGCCGGCGCGTCGCCCACCTGCTCGAACACCCGAGCGCCTACGACGCGCCCGACATCGCACCACGCGTGGACGCGCTGCTCGACCACCTCCCGGCGGGGCCACCCGGCGAGGTGCCGCTGCCACGGCGCGCCTTCGAGGAACTCGTCGGGGCGCCGACGGACGGCCGGTAGGGTCCCGGCGTTCACGCACGGTGGTCCACCAGCCAGCAAGGAGCCCCATGGGCGGCGACGCAGCTCCGGCCACGGCAGCGACGGAGGCCGTTGCCGCCGCCGGCATCGAGCACGAGGTGGCGGTGCGCGAGCGTTCGCGGAGTGCCGAGGAGGCTGCGGAAAGGCTCGGCCTCGACCTCGACCACCTGCTGCGGACGATCGTGGTGCGCCGCGGGGAGGGCGACTACCTGCTGGTGCTCGTCCCCGGTGGGCGGTCCATGGCGTGGAAGCGACTGCGGGCCCACCTCGGCGTCTCGCGCATCAGCCTCCCGGATGCCGACGAGGCCCGGGAGGCCACCGGCTACGAGCGTGGGACGATCACGCCGTTCGGGTCGAACGGCGGCTGGCCGGTGCTCGCCGACGCGAGCATCCCCGGGTCGGGGACCGTGTCGGTCGGCGGCGGGGCGCACGGCGTGGCGATCCTGCTGGACGCCGACGACCTGGTCCGCGCGACCGACGCGACGGTGGTGGACCTCACCTCCCCGACCTGACCCCCGCCTGTACCATCGGTTCTGGTTTGTTGTAGAAGTGCCGGCAGGCAGGCTGGAGGGCGGATGGCGGAGCTGGACCCCGACCAGTTGCGTCCGCTGGCCAGCCTCGAGGACGACACGCGGCGACGGTTGTACGAGTTCGTCGTGTCAGCCGGCGAGCCGGTGACGCGGGATGCCGCCAGCCGGGCCGTGGGACTGGACCGCCCGCTGGTGGCCTACCACCTCGACCGCCTGGCCGACGAAGGCCTGCTGGCGGTGTCGTTCGCGCGGCCGGACGGGCGCGGCGGTCCGGGAGCCGGGCGGCCGGCCAAGCACTACCAGCGCGCCGACGTGGAGATGGCGATCGGCGTTCCGCCGCGGGACTACCAGCTCGTGGCCGAGGTCCTCGTCCGCGCCATGGAGGAGGACGACAGCGGCGAGCTGCGGGGGGTGCTCGAGGACGTCGCGAGGCGCGTCGGCCGGGACCAGCTGTCCGACGCCGACACCACCGACCTCATGGAGCTGTTGCGCCGGCAGGGCTACGAGCCGTACCGCGACGGCGAGGTCGTGCGACTGCGCAACTGCCCGTTCCATCGGCTGGCCCGGGAGCACACCGAGCTCGTGTGCGGGATGAACGTGGCCATGCTCGCCGGCCTGACCGAGGTCGTCGACGACGGCGTCGAGGCCCGCCTCGAGCCGGCCCCGGACCGCTGCTGCGTGGCGTTCGTCCCGGCCTGACCGGGCCGGGCCACGCCGGTCAGGCAGCCGCCGTCTTCCGCAGGGACCTCAGTGGGACATCGGGATCGGCCAACGCGTCGGGCACGGGGGTCGCGCCACTGCGGACGAGGGCCTGCAGGTCGTCGGTCACGTCCCAGACGTTGCAGTTCATGGCGGCCGTGACGCGCCCGCCGTCGAGCCAGAAGGCAATGAACTCCCGGGCATCGAGGTCGCCGCGGACGACGACCCGGTCCCAGCTCGGCGCATGGCCGGAGTACTCCATGCCGAGGTCGTACTGGTCGGTGAAGAAGTACGGCAGCCGGTCGTACACCTCACCCGCGCCGAGCGCGTTCCGCCCGGCGGTGGCGCCCTGGTTCAGCGCGTTGGCCCAGTGCTCGACCCGCAGCGGCTCGGCGAAGAGCGGGTGACGGGCGCGGGCGACGTCACCTGCGGCGAGGATGGCTGCGTCGTTGGTGTGCAGCGTCTCATCGACCTGGATGCCGTCGTTGACGGCGAGGCCACTGGCGGCGGCCAGCTCCACCCGTGGGGTGACGCCGATGCCCACGACGACGAGGTCGGTGCCGAAGGTGCTGCCGT
The DNA here is from genome assembly GCA_964505365.1 of uncultured Actinomycetota bacterium. Classification (GTDB taxonomy): domain Bacteria; phylum Actinomycetota; class Nitriliruptoria; order Nitriliruptorales; family Nitriliruptoraceae; genus CAWCLK01. The sequence goes on along the minus strand of CAZDIF010000047.1, from coordinate 6,358 downwards.
CGTCGAGGTGGACCGTGCGGACCTGCCCCTCGCCATCGAGCCGTTCGACTGCCGAGCCGAGGCGCAGGTCGACGCCGTGGTCGCGGTGCAGGTCCCGGAAGACCGCCCCGACCTGGGGCCCGAGGATCCGGCCGAGCGGCAGGTCGACCGGATCCACCATGGTCACGGCCACGTCCTGCTGGCGCAGGGCGGCGGCGACCTCGCTGCCGATCCAGCCGGCCCCGACCACGGTGACGTGGTCGACCTCGGCCGCGCGCGTGCGCAGCCTCACGGCGTCGTCGAGGGTCCGCAGGTACGTGATCCCGTCGAGGTCGGCGCCGGGAACGGGAAGCTGTCGCGGCACCGCGCCGGTGGCCAGGATCAGCCGGTCGTAGCGATGCCGGACACCGGACCGGGTGACGACCTCACGGGCCCGTCGGTCGATGGACTCCACCGCCTCCGACGTGGCGAGCTCCACCTCGTGGTCGGAATACCAGGCTTCCTCGTGGACATGGGCATCACCGGGCTCGCTCCTGCCGAGCAGCACCTCCTTCGACAGGGGCGGTCGCTCGTAGGGGCGGTGGGGCTCCTCGGTGAACAGGCGCACGGTGCCGTCGAAGCCCTCGGCGCGGACGGCCTCGGCGGCCTTGGCAGCGGCGAGCCCGCCGCCGACGATGACGATGGGGGAGATTTCGGTGGTCATGTGGGTCCCTTCAGGCAGCGCGGGCGAGGGCGAGGAACTCCTGGCGCGACGATGGGTCGTCGCGCAGCAGCCCGTACAGGGACGACGTGACGGTGCGGGCGCCGACCGCCCGGACCCCACGCAGGGACATGCACAGGTGCTCGGCCTCGACCACGACGCCGACACCCTTCGGGGCGAGGTGGGCCTGCAGCCAGTCGGCCACCTGGGCGGTCAGCCGTTCCTGGACCTGGGGCCGTCGGGCGAACGTTTCGACCAGCCGCGCGAGCTTCGACAGCCCGACGATGCGCTGCCCCGGGACGTACCCGACGTGGGCCACGCCGCGGAACGGCAGCAGGTGGTGCTCGCAGAGCGAGGTGACCGGGATGTCGGAGACGAGGACGAGCTCGTCGTACCCGGCGTCGTTGTCGAACGTGGTTGCGCGGAACGGCCGCGGAGTGAGCAGCTCCTCGTACAGCCGCGCCACCCGTGCTGGCGTGTCGGCCAGACCGTCCGAGGTGACGTCCAGCCCGAGGGCGTCCAGGAGGTCACGCACCGCCGCCTCCGCCCGGAGCGCATCCACCGGGCGGTGATGGGCCAAGGGAACGATCCGGTCGTCCGGCTGCTGATCAGGAGCCGGGGCGACGGCGGTCACGACCCGCTCCCACCGAGCAGCGGCTCGCCGTGGGCGGCGGCCAGCCGGCTCAGCGTCAGGGCCCCGAGCAGCAGGCCGAAGTCCCGCAGGGCGATGTCGTAGAAGTCGCCCAGGAGCAGCAGGTTGAGGATGATCCCACCGAGCCACGCGGCGACGACCAGCCCACCCAGTCGCGGGCGAACGGCGACCAGGATCCCGGCGACGACCTCGATCACGCCCACGATCAGCATGGCCGTGTCGGCGGTGCCGGGGATGACGGAGTTGAACCCCGACCACAGGTACGTCGACCAGTCGGCCATCCAGTTCGTGAACTTGTCGAGGCCGAACAGGATCGGGGCCGCGGTGAAGCCGACCCGAAGCAGGACGAACGCCTGGCGGGCGGGATCCGTGAGGTCGGTGGTGCCACTTGAGGACGAGGACGCGAACGATGCCATGGGAGACCTCCATCTCTATCACTAATGTTATTTAGTTTTACATACCCGCCTCGCCGATGGCAAGTACCTCGCCCCGACATGTCACCCGTTCGAGCCACGGGTCGGTCGCGACCGGGTGATGCGGGTTCCCAAGAGGGCCACCGACGCATCGGGTATGACCACTCCCACCGCCCCACCTGTCCGCCTCGTCCGCGCCGCGGCCGTCCTGGCCGCTGCGGCCCTCGCACTGGGCCTGCTCGCCCCGACCGCCACCGCTGCGCCCGGGCGCGTCGACGCCAGCGTCGAACGGCAGATGCTCGACATGCTGAACGCCGAGCGCACCGACCGTGGCCGCGCCCCGCTGCGACTGTCCGACGGGGCCACCGGTGTCGCCCGCGACTGGTCGTCCACCATGCAGCAGCAGGAGAGGCTGTACCACCGCCCGGACCTGCGGGCCCCCTTCACCGGCCGGTGGACCCGCCTCGGCGAGAACCTGGCCGCCGGAGGGCACGATCCCGAGTCCCTCCACGACGCCCTGATGGACTCCCCGCCGCATCGGGGCAACATCCTCGACCGCGACTTCCAGTGGGTCGGCGTCGGCGCGGTCACGACCGGCGGCACCCTGTGGGTGACCTTCAACTTCGGGGCAGGATCCGACCAGGTCGCGTCCCAGTTCCGCGTCGCCAGCAACGGCCCGTTCGCCGACGTCCCCGGGAATCACACGTTCGGTCGGAACATCGCGTGGCTCGCGAACGCCGGGATCACCAAGGGCTGCAACCCGCCGAACAACACCCGCTTCTGCCCCGAGCAGCAGGTCACCCGCGGGCAGATGGCCGCGTTCCTCCAGCGGGCCCTCGACCTGCCATCCGGACGGGGCCGGTTCGCCGACGTCCCGGCCAGACACACCTTCCGCGGGGCGATTGGCGCCCTCGCGGACGCCAACATCACCAACGGCTGCAACCCGCCCCGCAACGACCGGTTCTGCCCCGACGCGCCCGTGACCCGCGCCCAGATGGCGGCATTCCTGACGCGGGCCCTGGACCTGTCCGGTGGAGACGGCCGGTTCGCGGACGTGCCGCGCGGGTCGACGTTCGAGGCGGTCATCGCTCAGCTCGCCGGCGCCGGGATCACCAAGGGGTGCAACCCGCCCCGCAACGACCGGTTCTGCCCGGACCAGCCGGTCACGCGGGGACAGATGGCGGCGTTCCTCGACCGCGCGCTGGGCTGACACGCCCGACGGGTGGCTGGCCCGGGCCCGAACCGGTGAGGCTCAGCTGGGCTGATGGACGCTGATCTGGATCTCGGCGCAGTCGTTGGGACCCGCCTCGCCCACGAGGTCCTCGTTGGGCGTGAGCGACGGTGGGAAGGACTGGTCCGCGCAGCCACCCGCGAAGGTGGACAGCATGTCGGAGGTGAGCTGGGGGATCCTCGGGCCGTGGGTCTTCAGGATCAGGATCATCTCAGCTCCACGGGGATCCAGCAGACCGGGGTCGTCCTCGAACAGCGCCTGTGACCGGTCGCCCACACGCAGGTGTGCGCCGTACGCAGCAGTCCCGTCGTCACGGGCGATACGCCCGGCACCCTGGTGGACGGAGATGTCACCGCGACCAGCCACGTGGTCAGCGGGGCCACACTGGGTGAGGCCCGGGATGCCGTCCTCGCACTCCTCGGGGCTGTTGGCGGCAACGATCCACAGCGTCACGACGTGACCGGGTTCCAACCCGCTGGACTCCAGCCGCACGGACACCCCGTTGTCGGTCCGCACCAGGTGGGATGAACCGACCACGCTGGGCGGTCCCGGCGGTGGGATCGTCAGCACGGGGCTGGTCGAGTGCTCCGATGGTGCGCTCTGGGCGGGTGTGGCCACCACGACCAGCAGCGTCAGCGCCAGGACGATCAGCACCCGCAGCCGCGCCTGATGCGGCGTGGTCAGTGCCCGCGTCCTCGCTCGAACCGTTGTCGCCTCCATGGCTGCCCTCCTGTACTCGCGGCCATACAACGAGCATCCGCGGAACAGCCACCCCTGACTTCGGGCGAAGCACCCATTCCCGGGCAGCGCGGGCATGGACAGGACTGTGCAGGTCCGCCCCGGGACACGCCCCGATGTGTGGAGCCGGAGAGGGGATTCGAACCCCTGGCCTGCCGCTTACGAGGCGGCTGCTCTACCACTGAGCTACCCCGGCAAGGGAGCGGACATGATAGGGCAACGCCGCCACGACCCAATTCACGCCGGGTGTGCGGATGGCCGGCCAGTTCCCGGACGGATGCGACGGGCCGGATGGGACGTCCCGGTTCTCTGTGTTTACATGAAATTACATGATATCTAAACATCCGGTCTTCTCGCGTCTCACAGGGGTCGTCGTGCCGGACTGGCAGCCCGACTGGTCGGATGTCGTGTTCGACCACGCTGCGGCCTCCGACGCCGCCGCGGCATGCCGGACGACTGCGGCGACCATCGACCGGGGCCTGCACGCCGAACGTGCCGCTCGCGACGACGCCACGATGCAGTGGCAGGGATCCCTGCTCCGCCGCTTCGAGAACGCAACCGTGCGGATCACGACTGACCTCGACGACGTGCGACAGGAGGTGCTCGCGCTCGCCCGTCGGATCGAGGCCGGCGCTGGCGAGGCCGCCACGGAACAGCGCCGGCGCGAGGCCGAGCGTGACCGCTGGTGGCAGCAGTGGCGCCTCGAACAGCGGCAGGCGTCGGCCTGGTGATCGACCTCATCACCCTCCGCCCCGACGCCCTGGCCCGCTACGGGCGAGTCGCCTCGGACCTCGCTGACGACCTGTCGACCTCGGCCGGGGCGCTGCGCGTCGCGCTCGACGACCTCCGGGCGACGGCCGGGTGGGCCGACTGGATCCCCGACGTCCCACCCCTGGACATCGACCTGGCGGCCCACTCGGACCACCTCGGCACGGTGTCCGCGGCCGTGCAGCGCATCGCGAGCGAGGCATCCCGAACGGACGACGACACGGTCGCCCGGATCGCCTCGACCCTGGACGCCCTGGCCAGCCGGGCCACGAGGCTGCCGTCGCGGCTCCTGCGTGACGGCGACCGCTGGATCGTGACCACCGGCCCGGGCGACGATCATGTGCGTGTCGTGGCCGGCCCCGACGGCACGTGGTCCGTGCTGGTGGGCACCCGCTTCGGGGAGCACGGCATCCACCACACGGGGCACCACCAGCTGACGGCGGACCAGGCGCGCAACCTCGTCATCCGAACCGGCGACGGCGACGACGTGGCCCTCGGTGGCGCCGGCGACGACGAGATCCACGGGGTCACGGGCATCGACTCCCTCCACGGCCAGGGCGGCGACGACCGCATCGTCGGTGGCGACGGCATCGACGTGGTGTATGGCGGGCGAGGCGACGACGTCCTCCTCGGTGGCGACGGTCGTGACGTCCTCGAGGGCGGCTCCGGCAACGACGTCGTATCCGGCAGTGCCGACGGCGACGTCCTGTCGGGTGGCCGCGGAGACGATCGGCCCGCCGGCGGTGCAGGCGACGACGTGCTGCTCGCCGGTCGCGGGTCCGACACGCTCGGGGGAGGGACCGGAACGGACCGGGCCACGCTGGGCGACGGAGACGTCGAGGCCGGCAACGAGACCACCATCACCATCGCGCTGGACGGCTCTCCCGGCGAGCACGCCATCGTGACGGCACGACCCGACTGGATGACGCAGTCCGAGTACGACATGTGGCTCGAGCGCATCGACAGCGACCTCGAACTCATCCGCACGACCCCCTCCGGCCGGGAGGGCCTGCAGGCCCTCGACGAGGCCGTCCCCGATTCGGACTCCGGATGGAACCCGTTCGACGACGACGCCTTCGTCGTGGTGATGCCCTACGGCGACCCCGGTCGAGGAGCGGCCGCGTACCGGGCCGTCGACTGGATGCGCGCGGAGAACACGTCCACCGGGCACCGCACGCTCCAGGGCAGCTTCTCCGCACCCCCTGGGCACGACGACACCACCGGTGGCAATGTCGCCGTGCGCTACGACATCTGGGCGCCGATTGGCATCAACCCGCAGCCGCCACCGAGCGTGCTCCACCACGAGTTCGCGCACTCGTACGACCAGATGTCGGGTGGGGCGCGCGGGGAGGAGTACACCGAGACCCTCGTCGACGACACCGGCAAGGTCGTCGCATCGGACCCCGAGGTCCCGATGGCCGAGATCAATTCGGTCGGGCACGACTTCGACGGGGACGGCGAGATCGACACCCAGCCATCCGCCGGGGGTCGTGACCATCCCTCAGCACTGACCGAGAACGCCCTTCTCGACGACCTGGACTGGCCACGCCGCAAGAGCTATGCGTTCCGAAACGAGCACGTGGATCAACACGACGGGACCGTCGACGTCGGTGGGGTCAGCCCCAACCCAGAGTGATGCAACCCGTCGCCTCGCATCACTCCGAAGGACTCGGTGGGCCGGGTGGGACGAGCCGTGAATGGACGTGGCTCGACGTGGTCCATCTCGAGGTTCATGGCGCGATGTTCTGAGACCGGTGGGCCCACGGGGTGGCGTCCCCGCTGGCGTATCCTCGCGGTGGCTCCATACGCCCCTTGTGAAGGAGTCTCCCATGCGCCCCCGCACTCCTCGCGTGCTGCTCGCCGCCTGTGCCCTAGCC
>CAZDIF010000046.1:10071-11273 GCA_964505365.1 uncultured Actinomycetota bacterium | reverse complement strand
TCGTCGGGGTCGATCTTGACGACGACGCCCTCGATGAGGCTGCCGTCGTCCATGGGCTTGATCGTGCCCTCGAGGGCGGCCTCGAACTCGTCGTCGGAGAGGTCGTTCTCGACGATCACGTCGCCGGTGGAGGTCATGGTGTTGCCCGGCTCGTGCATGACGACGACCGCGTTGGGGTCGTCCGCAGGGACGCTGCCCTGCTGGGGGTCGGCGGCCGGGGCGGCTGACGTGTCGGGCTGGTCGGGGGTCTCGGGCGTGTTCTGGTCGGACATGTGGTGGGTGCTCTTCTTGTCGATCGGGAGGTCCGTGCCGGGCTCGGTCCGCCGACGCGGCGCCGCCGGACGGCGACGTGGCCGGTGCGGGACCCGGATCCGTGGACAGCCGGCTGCAGAACGCCGTGGCATGACAACGAACCCGGAACACCGGTTGCGCGTATGGTCCCACCCCCTCGCCCCGGTGTCAACGCGAACGGACAGGGCCGATGGACGACCTCGTGACCGGAACGGACGGCCGGCGGCGCTGCGGCTGGTGCGGGACCGACCCCGACTACGTCGCCTACCACGACGACGAGTGGGGCCGCCCCGTGCACGACGAGCGTCGCCTGTTCGAGAAGCTGTGCCTCGAGGGCTTCCAGGCGGGCCTGTCGTGGCTGACGATCCTGCGACGCCGCGAGGGCTTCCGCGCCGCCTTCGCCGGGTTCGAGCCCTCGATCGTGGCCGGCTTCGGTGACGACGACGTCGAGCGGTTGCTGGCCGACGCCCGCATCATCCGGCACCGGGGGAAGATCGAGGCGGCCATCGGCAACGCCCGCCGGCTCGTGGCCATGCAGGAGGATGGCGAGTCCCTCGACGACCTCGTGTGGTCGTACGCCCCGCCGGCGCGCCCCCGTCCCGCCACGATGGCCGAGGTACCGGCGTCCACGCCCGAGTCGACGGCGCTGTCCGCCGAGCTGCGGCGCCGGGGGTGGCGGTTCGTGGGCCCCACGACCGCCTATGCCTTCATGCAGTCGATGGGCCTGGTCGACGACCACCTCACCGCGTGCGAGGTCGCGCCGGATCCGTGATCGAGCCTGCCGCCTGCGTCGACGCGTCCCCGATGTCGATCACCCGGTCCCGCCCGGCGCGCTTGGCCCGGTACAGCGCCTCGTCGGCCAGGTCCACCATCCGCGAGGCCTGCACGCCGGGGCCGGTCACCGATACCAC
>CAZDIF010000046.1:8624-9971 GCA_964505365.1 uncultured Actinomycetota bacterium | reverse complement strand
CGGAGGCGTTCCTGCAGGGCCCGGTGGTTGAGCAGGCCCGTGACCGGGTCCGTGCGTGCCTGCTCGTGGAGGCGCTCGAGGTCGCCGGCCTCGTGCAGGACGGTGCCGGCATCCCGGGCCACCTCCTCGAGTGCCCGGGCCGTCCAGCTCGCCGGCGTTGCCGCGCCACGCTGGGGGGTGACCGCGAGCAGTCCGTGGACCTCGCCGTCCGGCCCCTCGATGCGCACGAGCGCGGCCTCGCCGGGGTGCACCCGCTGCAGCGAGGGCGAGCGCGGTCGCCCCATCGTCGTGGTCGCCTGGGCCAGCGCCCGGGCGGGCAGGGGGTCGTCCTCCAGCACCAGGTCGGGCAGGGGGTGGGCGAGGCGCTCACCCGTCGACCAGGCCACGAGGCCCAGCCGCTCGTCCTCCCGTCGCAGCCAGACCGAGGCCGCGGGCACGCCCATGCGCCGGGTGACCTCGGTGGCGAGCTGCTCGGCGACCCGGAGCGCCCCGGTGTCGGGCTCCATGGCCCGCTCGATCTGCCGGATCGTGTCGAGGCTGTGGGCCTGCACCCGCAGGTCGTGCTCGACGACCCGGCTGAGCATCGCGACCGAGGCGATGGCGATCCACGTCGACAGCAGCACGACCACCATGCGGGTGTCCGCCGACAGCTGGCTGGCGCTGGTCGTGCCGTCCGCCGTGGCCCACACCCAGCCCACCGCCAGGCTGACGGCGACGCCGATGCGGACCCCCGTGCGCACGCCGAAGGCCATCAGGTGCAGCGCGACCACCAGGACCGCCAGTGCCCCGAGTGGGCTCGTCACCCCGCCGGTGACCGTCATCCCGAGGGCGAGGGTCGCGGCGTCGACGACGACGGACACGTCGAGCACGACGCGACTCGCGACGGACGGCCACATGGGGACGGTCACGCTGAACGCCAGGGGGAGCAACAGCGCGAGCGCCGCCATCCGGCCCTGTGCGGGGTCCACCAGGGGCTGGCCCCCGGTGGCCAGGAACACGGCCACGGCGGCGACGAGCACGACCCGGATGCCCGCCACGGTCCGCAGGCGCTGGTCGAGCACGCGGAGGACGGGCTCCGTGCGGTCAGTGGTCATGCGGGAGCCCGTTCGTGCCGTGGCCGGCCATGGGCAGGTGCCCGAGTCCGCGTCCGATGCCTCGCTGGACGATGAGGTAGGCACCGAGCAGGAGGAGCAGCAACGGGACGGTGCTGGCCGCTGACGGTGGGATGACCGGCAGCATGTCCAGCACGGGGCGTGCGACGCCCCCACCGGGCGGCTCGGGCGGAGCGGCCGCCGTCGCCTGCTCGTCGGGGCTCGGCTCCGGAGTCGCCTGCGGGGAGTCCGACGG
>CAZDIF010000046.1:2646-8524 GCA_964505365.1 uncultured Actinomycetota bacterium | reverse complement strand
GTGCCCGTCGAGGACAGCCTGCCGCGTGACGGGCTCCTCGAGCAGCCGCTGGTCGTCTCCTCGCTCGACGCCGGGGACCCCGAGGACGTCGGCGACGGCCGCGTCCGCGTGACGTTCCGGGCCGTGGTACGCGACGCGCAGGGCCGCCGCTGCCCGGACCTCGCCGTCGAGGCGACCATCACGGGCCCTGAGCGCGAGGCCACCGGCACGGCCACCACCGACCTGCTCGGCGCCGTCCGCTTCCGGATGACCGGACCGCCGGGCCGCTACGCCGTCGAGGTGGTCGACGTCGCCGCGGGAGCGCTCACCTGGGACCGGGAGGGGGCCACCGCCGCCGTGGAGGCCTGACCACCCGCGCGGTCAGTGCTTCTGGGCGTCGTACCAGGTCGCGCCCGTGGCCGTGTCCACCTCCAGCGGGACCCGCAGCTCGGCCACGCCGGCCATCTGGTCGCGCACGAGGGACGTGACCTGGTCCACCTCGTCCTGCGGGCACTCGAGGATGATCTCGTCGTGGACCTGCAGCAGGACCTGGCTCGAGAGCCCGGCCTCGTCGAGGGCCTCCTGCACCCGGATCATGGCCAGCTTGATGATGTCGGCCGCGGTCCCCTGGATGGGCGCGTTCAGGGCCATGCGCTGGGCCATCTGCTGACGGTTGCGGTTGCTCGACACCAGGTCCGGCAGGTATCGGCGCCGACCGAAGAGCGTCGTGGTGAAGCCGGTCTTGGTGGCGTCGACCACCGCCTGCTGGAGGAACTCGCGGACCTTCGGGAACCGTTCGAAGTACGCGTCGACGATCTCGGCGGCCTCGTCGGGCGGGATTCCGAGCTGCTGGCCGAGGCCGAACGGCGTCAGGCCGTAGGCCAGACCGTAGTTGACGGCCTTGGCCCGGTCGCGCAGGCCGGAGTCGACCGCGTCCAGCGGGAGGTCGAACACCTTCGCGGCGGTCGTGGCGTGGATGTCCTCCTCGGACCGGAACGCATCGACCAACCCCTCGTCGCGGCACAGGTGGGCCATCACCCGCAGCTCGATCTGGGAGTAGTCGGCGACGAGCAGGACGTCGTGGCCCGGCCCGGGGACGAACGCCCGGCGGATCTCGCGGCCCTCCTGCCGCCGCACGGGGATGTTCTGCAGGTTCGGGTTCGACGACGACAGTCGGCCGGTCGCGGCGGTGGTCTGCGACAGGGTCGTGTGCACGCGTCCCGTCTCGCCGTCGACCAGCGGCGGCAGGGCCTCGACGTAGGTGGACAGCAGCTTCGTGGTCTCGCGCCACTCGAGGATCACGGGGACGATCGGGTGGGCGTCGAGGATGTTCTGCAGCTGGGTCGCGTCGGTCGACCACCCGGTCTTGATCCGCTTGGTCTTCGGCAGGCCGAGCTCGTCGAACAGCACCTGCTGCAGCTGTGGTCCGCTGCCCACGTTGAACGCATGGCCGGCGTGGTCGTGGATCTCGAGCTCGAGGTCGCGGGCCCGCGCCACCAGCCGGTCGTGCAGCTCCTCGAGGACGTGCAGGTCGACGGCGACACCCGCCCGTTCCATCCGCGCGAGGATGGGCGCGAGCGGCAGCTCGATGGTGGCGAGCAGCTCGTCCTGCCCCCGGTCCTCGAGCGTCCCCGCGAAGTAGTCGCCGAGCTCGAGGGTCGCCTGCGCCCGCAGCGCCCGGGCCTCCCACGCGTCGGCGGTGACGTCGAGCGCCAGCTGGTCCCCGTCGTCCTCGTCCGTCGTCGGCTCGACCGACCGGTTGAGGTACTGCAGCGCGATGCGGTCGAGCTCGAAGGAGCGCTGCTCGGGGTTCATGAGGTAGGCCGCGAGCTCGACGTCCATCACGATGGTGGCGCACGACCAGCCCCGGCCGTCGCAGACGTGGTCCAGCAGCTTCGCGTCGTGGCTGATGATCGGCACGTCCGGGTCGGCCAGCGCGGTGGCGAGTGCGTCGAGGTCCTCGTCGGTGGCGTCGTCGAGGCGCAGCGAGACGGGGTCGCTGCCCGCGTGCGCCAGGCCGACGGCGTCCAGCCGCAGGTGGGGCACGCGGTCGCCGACCTCGAACACGACCGCGACGGGCCCCTCCGCCCCCTGGAGCCACGCGGCAAGCTGCCCGGCCTCCAGCCGCCGCGGCACGCGATCGAACGCGTCGGCCTGCTCCTCCTCGACCTCGCCGAGCACGTCCTCGACGAAGCGGTCGTACAGGGCACGGAACTCGAGTGTGCCGAACACGCGCCGGATCTCGTCGGTGTCCCACTCGCCGACGCGCAGGTCCTCGAGCGGCGCCTCCACCTCGACGTCCCGGCGAAGCGTCATGATCCGCTCGTTGGTGCGGACCTGCTGCTCGTGCTCCTCGAGCGCCGCGGGGACCTTCTTGCCCCCGATCTGGTCGATCGAGGAGAACACCCCGTCGAGGTCGCCGAACTGCGTGACGAGCTTCGCCGCGGTCTTCTCGCCGACCCCGGGCACACCGGGGAGGTTGTCCGAGGTGTCGCCGCGCAGCGCCGCGTAGGTGACGTAGGAGCTGGGCGGCACCCCGTAGCGCTCCTCCACCGCCGCGGGGGTCATCTCGGCCATCTCGGTGATGCCACGGAGCGTGTACAGGACCGTCAGGTCGTCGGTGACCAGCTGCATGGAGTCCCGGTCGCCCGTCACGATGTAGGCGTGGAACCCCTCGGCGACGGCCCGCTCGGCGATGGTCGCCAGCACGTCGTCGGCCTCGACCCCCTGCACCTCGACGACGGGGATCTGCAGGGCCGCGAGCACCTGCTTGATGAGGTCCACCTGCGGTCGGAACTCGTCCGGCGGGGACACCCGGTTGGCCTTGTACTCGGGAAAGGCCTCGGTCCGGGCGACGTCCCGCCCGCGGTCGAACGCCACGGTGATCGCGTCGGGCCGGCGCTCCGCGAGCAGCTTGATGAGCATCGACGTGAACCCGTACACCGCGTTGGTGAGGTCACCGGTCTGGGTGCGCAGCGTGTCGGGCAGGGCGAAGAACGCCCGGTAGGCCAGGGAGTGGCCGTCCAGCAGCAGGATCGACGGACGCTCGGCATCGGCCACGTGGGCAAGCCTCTCGGCGCGGGGAGTTGGCGCCGACGGATGCTACTCCCCTGCCGTGACACGCCGGGAGGGCGGACGGAGCCCCACGTTGCGCGGCGAGGAGGCCGCGGCCACACTGGCGCGCACCCGTGCCCCCGTCCAAGGTCGCCCCGATGGCCCAGAGTCCCTACGTCATCGACGTGGACACCGCCACGTTCCCGTCGCAGGTGATCGAGCGGTCGCACCGCACGCCCGTGATCGTCGACTTCTGGGCGTCGTGGTGTGGTCCGTGCCGCACCCTCAGCCCGATCCTCGAGGAGGCGGTGATCGCCCGTGACGGTGACGTCGTCCTCGCGAAGGTCGACGCGGACGCCAATCCCCAGCTGGTGCAGACCTTCCAGGTGCAGGGCATCCCGGCCGTCAAGGCCTTCCGCGACGGTCGCATCGTGCAGGAGTTCACCGGGGCACAGCCACGCGCCACCGTCGACGCGATGATCGACGCGATCGTGCCGTCCCGGCCCGACCAGCTGGCCGCCGAGGCCCGGCGGCGTGCCGAGACCGACCCGGCAACGGCCCGCAAGGCCGCCGAGGAGGCCCTCGAGCTCGAGCCCACCCACCGAGGTGCCGCCCTGGCACTCGCGGGGCTGGTCGTCGACGAGGACCCGCGCCGAGCACTCGACCTCGTCACCCCGCATCGCCCGATCGACGAGGCGGAGGCCATCGCCGCGCGGGCAGACCTCGCCCTCGCCGGCGGCGACGCCGACGAACTCGCCGCCCGCGTCGACGCCGACCCGCAGGACGCCGAGGCCGCCCTGCAGCTGGCGCGGGTGCGTGCCGGTCAGGGCGACTACGCCACCGCCGTGGACCTCCTCCTCGACCTCGTCCGCACCGGCGGTGAACACCGCGAGGCGGCCCGGGAGCAGCTCGTCAGCATCTTCGGCGTGCTCGGCGACGACCACGAGCTGGTCCGGGAGAACCGGCCCCGCCTCGCCGCGGCCCTGTTCTGATTCCTCAGGGGTCCCAGCGCCGGCCGGACTCGGCCCGTCGGGCGCGGACGACCCACCCGGCCACGGCACCGGCGAGCACGACCGCGCCCGCACCGCCGTAGGAGGCCGCGGGGCCAACGGTGTCCGCGACCACCCCGGCGAGCAGGACCCACAGTCCCTCGGTCGTGGCCACGAGGGCGACCATGACGGTGGTCACCTGGGCCATCCGCTCCGGCGGCGCGAGCCGGACGAACGACACCTGTGGGCCCACGATCCAGGCGGCCCCGATGCCCATCGCCACGTTGACGGCGAGCCACGACAGCGGGCCATCCGCGAGCAGCCCGGCGAGTGTTGCCACCCCGAGCAGGGTCAGGTGCACCAGCTGCCCCGTGAAGCGGGTCGTCGTCGCCAGTCGGCCCGCCACGGCGTACCCGAGCACGCCGCCGGCCGGCCCCGCCGCGAGCACGAACGGCAGGCGCGGGTCGTCGGTGGCAACGACCGACGTCGCCAGGGTCTCGGGCAGTGCAGACGCAGCGGCGGACACGACCACGAGCGTCGTCAGCAGCCGCAACTGCGGGTGCGAGAGGATCGTGCGCATGCCCAGCAGCGGCGACACGGCGGCGCCTCGTCTCGGCCGGTCGTCCCGCAGGCCCGCCAGCACGGCCGCCGCCACGACGAAGGTGGCGGCGTCCATCCCGAGGGCGACCTCCGCGCCGATCCCGAGCGCGAGGGCGGACCCCGCCACGTAGCCGATGACCTGGCCGAGCTGGTCGGCGGTCCCGATCAGTCCCAGCAGCCCGCTGCGCAGACGCTGCGGCACGCCGTCCGCCAGGACCCCGTGCCGGAACCCGGCAGCGGCGGAGCGGACCATCCCGATCACGAACGCCGCCAGCAGGATCGACCAGAGCGTCGGCACGAGCACGGGCAGCAGCAGTGCGAGGGCACCGAGGAGCTCGGACACCACGAGCCCGCTGCGACGGGACACGCGGTCCAGCTGGCCGGAGCCGCCGAACGCGACGACCAGGGCGCCCGCGCCCGTCGCCGCGAGGAAGGCGGCCGGGCCGACGGCGGCTGCCCCGGCCCGCTCGTAGGCCAGCACGAGCAGGGCGCCGGACCCCACGAAGTCGCCGAGGCTGGAGACCACGCTCGCGGTGAGCAGGCGGCGCGTCGTGTGGTTCGCGACCACGTCGCGGTAGCCAACCACCCCCGTCACGTCATCCCTCGGCCGTCTGCTCCGTGGCGGCGGACCCTAGCGGGCGCTCCCTGGCACGGACGCCGAGCGCGCGGAGCGCAGCCACGGCGGCGCGACCAAGGGCCGTCCGGTCACGTTGGACGGCCGCGAGGGAGGTCGTGCGGAGCACGCCGCGCGGCGCCGTCGAGGCCCAGTCACGGGCGACGGCCAGGGGGTGGCCCGGGTCGTCGGGCCAGCCGACCACCGCCAGCGGTGCGCGCAGCGCGGCGACCTCCGCACCCGTCGGCGCGGCGCCGCCGTCGAGTGCGAGCAGGGCCGCGGCCAGGGACTCGGGGTCGTGCCGCGACCAGTCGCGCACCAGCACCTCGCGCAGCCACGGCACCATCGCGTGGTCCTCGCGGAGGCGCTCGATCATGGCGGCGATGCCGGCCGTGCGGACCTCGGCGGCGACGGCGGCGTGGGGGCCCTCGCCCGGCACCGCCCGCCCGCTCCATGCTGGCAGGCACGCCACCACGGCCCGGACGGCCAGGCCGTCGGCGACGGCTCCGACGGCCGCATGGGCTCCGCGCGAGACCCCACCGACCACCTCCACGCCGGTGGCCCGTGCCAGCGCGGCCACGTCCGCGACGAGCCGGTCGTGTGCGTGCCCGGCCGGGTCGGTCACCGGCGGTGCGCCGACATG
>CAZDIF010000046.1:0-2546 GCA_964505365.1 uncultured Actinomycetota bacterium | reverse complement strand
TCGTCGTCCACGAAGGACACCGAGGGCATCCCGCGGGCGCCGAACAGGCGGGCGGCCTGCCCCTCGACGTCGTACAGCGTCGGGAACTGGTCGGCACCGTGCTCGCGGATCCACGCCTCGGCCGCGTCCCGGCGGTCCTGGTGGTCGATGCCCAGCACCGTGACCTCCGGGTGGTCCTGCATGGCGTCGAGGAGGACGGGCAGCTCCTCCTCGCACGGACCGCACCACGAGGCGAAGAACTTCACGACGACGGGCTGCCCGGTGCGGGCGATCGAGGCGTCGACCCACGCGGCTGCCTCCGGACCGCCCGCATCGGCGAGCTGTGCGTCCGCCGGCGGCGGCGATCCCGACGCCGCCTCGCCGACGTCCAGGACCGCCTCCGGCCCGCAGGCCGCGGCCAGGACCGCCGCGGCGACCCACGCGGCCAGCCGGGCGGCCCTCACGGAGCCAGCACGTCCTCGGCCGCCTCCAGGAACCCGTCGACCTCGTCGGACGTCCCGACCGTCACCCGCACCTGCTGGTCCATGCCGTACGGCGTCAGCGGCCGCACGCCCACGTCGCGGGCGGCGAACGCCTCCACGGTCTCGCTGGCGGGGCCGGGCGTCTCGATCGTCACGAAGTTGCCGAGGCTCGGGGTGTGCGGCACGCCCCGGGCGGCAAGCCACGACTCCATGCGCCGGCGGCCCTCCAGCGTGCCCTCGATCGTGCGCTGCAGGTGCGGATGGTCCCCCAGGGCCGCCACGGCGGCGGCCTGCGACGGTCGGGCCACGTTGAAGCGGGTGCGCCACTGGTCGACGGCCGCGACCCGGTCCTCGGGACCGATGAGGTAGCCGACGCGGAACCCGGCCATCCCGTAGGCCTTGCTGAAGGTCCGCAGCACCACGAGGCCCGGATGGTCGATCCCGAGGTCACGGACGGGGACGTAGCCGCCATGCCCGACGGCGAACTGGTGGTAGGCCTCGTCGACGACCACGGCGACGTGTTCGGGCACACCCTCGACGACGGTCCGGAGGGCGTCGCCGTCCAGGTGCACACCGGTCGGGTTGCCGGGGTTGTCGAGGACGACGAGCTGCGTGTCGTCGCCGACCCGGTCCAGCAGGGCATCCGGGTCGCGCGCGTAGCCGGGGCGGTCCGTGGTCGCGGGCCCGACCGTCGGGGCCTCGACGTAGGGCACCCGCGCGTTGCGTGCCGCCAGGCGGTACACGACGAACGACCGCTCGTAGGCGACGACCTCGCCGCCTCCGGCGCACGTCTGCTGGATGAGGTCCATCAGCAACGCGGCCGACCCCGTGCCCACCGCGACCTGCTCGACCGGCACGTCCTCGTGGGCCGCGACGGTCGTCCGCAGCTCGACCGACTGGTCGTCCGGGTACAGGTGCGATTCCTCGATGGCGTGGCTGGCGGCCTCCACCGCCCGGGGCGACGGGCCCCACGCCGACTCGTTGCTGGACAGCCGGATCCTCATCCCGGGCGGCGGTCCGACCGCGGACGACGCGGCGATGCTCATCGTGGCTCCTCCGGAGGTGCGGGGCGCTACAGGTACAGGCCGGTGGCACCCTCGCGCCGCGTCGAGGCGACCGCGTGCACGTCGCGCTCGCGCACGATCAGGTAGTGGTCACCCTGCACGTCCACCTCGATGGCATCCTCGGGCAGGTAGAGGACCTCGTCGTGGTTCTGGACCTGGCGGACGTGGGGGCCGACGCCGATCGCCTCGCCCCAGATGCCCTTGCGCTCGACCGACGTCACCGTGGCCGGGATCAGGATGCCACCCTTCGACTGCCGCTCGCCGCCCTCGGGCGGGGCCACGAGGACCCGGTCGCCCAGCACGGCGACGCTGCGGCGGAGTCCGGTCACGGATTCGTCGGAGGCGCTCATGGCGCGGATCCTATCGCCGTGAGGGGCGGCACCGATTCGTGCGGCGGCCGGCGCCCGCGCTACAGGTCGCAGCCGCCACCCGGCGACGCACACCCCACGGAGGCGCGCGTGGACGACCTCGACCTGCTCGTACTCGGTGCCGGGCCGGCCGGCCTCGGGGCGGCGCAGCAGGCCGCCCGGCGTGGCCACGCGGTCGCGGTCCTCGAGCGGGGAACGCGGGTGGGCGGCGCCGCCGCGTCCCACGAGGTCGCCGGCGTGCGGGTCGACCTGGGCTCCCACCGGCTGCACCGTGCCACCGCGCCGGCCATCCTCGCCGACCTGCAGTGCCTCCTGGGCGACGACCTGCAGGTCCGACCCCGCCGTGGCCGCATCCGCCTGGCCGGGCGCTGGCTCCCGTTCCCCCTGTCGCCCACGGCCCTCGCCAGCCTGCCGCCGGGGTTCGCCGCCGGCGCGGCGCGGGACGCGGTGACCTCCCCACTGCGGCGCGGCGAGCCGGACAGCTTCGCCGACGCCGTCCGCAGCGGGCTGGGCCCCACGATGCTGTCGCGCTTCTACGGCCCGTACGCCCGCAAGCTCTGGGGCCTGCCGCCGGAGGCGGTCGACGTCGAGCAGGCCCGCGTGCGCGTGGCAGCGGGCGGTCCCCTGGCGATCGCCCGGCGGGTCGTGCAGGG